>CATJJD010000205.1 GCA_949740385.1 uncultured Lachnospiraceae bacterium | reverse complement strand
GCCTCTGTTGACCTGCACCTGTCCCTTGTCGTTCACCCACGGCACGCGGAACATAAACTGGCGGTCCGGCTCGGTAATCCGCTCCAGTACCGCTTCTCTTCTATATAACGCCTCATTCGCCTCAATCACCGGGCGGAGCGACTCCAGCACTTCCTCCGCAGCCTGCAGAAATTCCGGCTCGGACGCATTTTTCTTTTTCAGTCCCTCAAGAACCTCATCAACATATCCCATATCAGCGTCTCCTTTCTCATCCATTCCATGTCCACTCTGTTTTCAGTATTATTTTACCGGAAAATGCAGGGTTATACAACAAAAAATTCTTTGCGACTGCAATTTTGTGCATTTTTTCAGAATAAACCCTCAAAAATTGCAACAACAGGCTTCAAAAATTTCATTTATCGCACGATTGTGCCCTCTGTCATAACATCAGATGCGCACACCCATAACCTGAAATTATCTTATTCGTCATTTTGTTGAATCTGCGACCATTCCACAAATTCCCGCTCCTCGTCCAGATCATAGTAATTAATCCGGAAATAATCCACCAGCTTCGCCAGCGCATAGACAAGAACCTCCTTCTCCTGCTCGGACATCTCGGAGGAAATGTTCTTAATCATCTGGCGGTGGAACTGCTCGTGATGATAGTACGCCGTCCTGCCCCGGTCCGTCAGCGACACTCTGACAACCCGCTTGTCCTCGGTGCTGCGCGCTCTGACCACATATCCCTTGTCGCAGAGGGCGTCCATCGCCTTTGTCAGCGTCCCGGTGGTGACGGACATCAGCCCGGCCACCGTCTTCATGCTCTTTGGCTCGTCCAGCCCCACAGCCTCCAGAATATGCATGTCGTTTGTCGAAATGTCCCGAAATTCCTCCGTGATCAGACTCTTTCCCTCGATCTCCAGAATGTCCTTGAACAGCCTTACAAGAAGATCATTTAAAGCGTCATTTAATTTATCGCTCAAATTCATTCCTCCACCTGCATTTCAAGCACGCACGCGCCCCATGTAAGTCCTGCGCCAAATCCTGCAAGAACAATTCTGTCGCCGTTTTTCACGCGCTTCTCCCGCAGCACCTGGTCCAGCAGCGCCGGCACGCTGGCGGCGCTTATATTGCCGTATTCCTGCAGGTTCATCGCAAATTTTTCCAGAGGCTGCCGCAGCCGCTTAGCCACGGCTTCGATAATTCTGCGGTTTGCCTGATGCAGGATAAAAAGCGCCACATCGTCCACAGCGGTTTTCGCCTGCTCCAGCGCCTCGCTGACAGCCATCGGAACGGTGCGGACCGCGAACTTATACACGGCGGAACCGTCCATCTCAGTGTAGGAATAGTTCTGTGCGCCCAGCTGCCGGTACAGGTTGCTCACCGGCCGGTTGTTGCACTTTAAAGCCATACCACCCGCGCCGTCGGAACCCTGCACCATGGAGAGAAGCTGATTTCCCTCCGCAGACACAACCGCCGCCCCTGCGCCGTCCCCGAAGAGCACGCATGTGCTGCGGTCGCTCCAGTCCATCATTTTGGATAGAGTTTCCGCCCCGATTATCAGCGCGTTGTGAAATTTTCCTGTACTGAAATAGGCGTCGGCCGTGGAGAGAGCGAAGAGGAAGCCCGCGCAGCCGGCCCCGATGTCGAACGCGGCCGCCCGCGATGCCCCGACGGCCGCCTGCACCTCACAGGCCAGCGTCGGGAATATGTAGTCCGGCGAGACGGTAGCACAGATAATCAGGTCAATGTCGAGAACAGACACCTTCGCCCGGTCAATCGCAAGCCTTGCCGCCTCCACCGCAAGGCTCGTCGTCGTCTCTTCCACCGCAATGTGCCGTCTCTCAATGCCCGTGCGGGAGCGTATCCACTCGTCCGAGGTGTCCATCACCTGAGCAAGGTCATCGTTGGTCACTGTTTTCTTCGGAAATGCACTTCCGGTTCCAAGTATTTTCATAACATACTCCTTTTTCGCCCTGTCAGAATGCGCGGAATCGCTCGTAGCGCTCCTGTGCAAGCTGTTCGCCGCTCTTGCCCTCCTGCGCTTTCAGGAACTTCTTCATGTTGCCCTTCATATAGCCCGCAATCGAGCTTAAGGCGTCCGCGTCCGCTCCGCCGTACTCCGGGATAATATCGTCGATCACATGAAGCTCCTTCAAATCCTGCGCCGTAATTTTCATGACGGAAGCCGCCTCCTTTGCGCGCCTGCCGTCCTTCCAGAGTATCGACGCAAACCCTTCCGGCGAGAGAATGGAGTAAGTGGCATTTTCCATCATCCACACTTCGTTTCCCACCGCAAGCGCGAGGGCGCCGCCGCTTCCGCCCTCCCCGATCATAAGACACAGAATCGGAACCCGAAGCGCCGACATCTCACAGAGACTGCGGGCGATGGCCTCTCCCTGGCCGTTCTCCTCCGCCTCCTGGCCCGGATACGCGCCGGATGTGTTGACAAAGGTGATAATCGGCCGGCCGAATTTCTCCGCCTGCTTCATCAGACGGATGGCTTTGCGGTATCCTTCCGGGGAAGGCATTCCGTAGTTGCGGCTGACGCAGTCGGCCAGCTCTCTGCCCTTGTATACGCCGATCACCGTCACCGGCTGGCCGTCCAGATATGCGATTCCCCCGACAATGGCCGGGTCATCCCGGAAATAGCGGTCTCCGTGCAGCTCCATAAAATCGTCGAATATGGCTTCCATATAGTCCACCGAGGAAAGCCTCTCGATTCTTCTGGCAGCCATCACCTTATCCCATGCGCCAGGAAGCGGAGCCTTTGCGGCGCGCTCCTTCATAAGCTCCGTCGGCTCGTAGCTGTCGTCCTGCCTGAGCGGGTCAAAGCATGCGTATCCCCCGGACGGCCGGTGTGCCTTCAGTATCTCGTACAGTGTGCGCTTTAGCTGCTCGCGCTCCACGATCATATCCACAAACCCGTGCTCCAGCTGAAATTCCGATCGCTGGAACCCCTCCGGCAGCTTCTGGCCGATGGTCTGCTCAATCACCCGCGGCCCCGCAAATCCGATGAGCGCCTTCGGCTCCGCCAGAATCAGATCGCCCAGCATGGCAAAGCTGGCGGTAACGCCTCCGGTGGTCGGGTCCGTGAGCACCGGAACGTACAGAAGTCCCGCGTCAGAGTGGCGCCTTACCGCTCCGCTCGTCTTCGCCATCTGCATCAGAGAGATAATCCCTTCCTGCATTCTCGCGCCGCCGGAACAGCAGAACAGAATCACCGGAAGCCTCTCCTTCGTTGCCCGCTCGATTGCCCGCGCGATCTTCTCTCCGACAACATGTCCCATGCTGCCCATGAGAAAACGCGCGTCAATCACGCCGAGAACCGTCTCCTCTCCGAAAACGGTACAGCGACCGACAATCACGCCCTCTGACAGCCCGGTCTTTTCCTGTGTTGCCCGCACCTTCTCCTCATACTCCGGAAAATCCAGCGGATTTTCGGTCACGAGATCTTCATCCCACGGCGTAAAGCTGCCGGAGTCTGCCACCATACGGATGCGGTTTTTCGCCCGGACGCGGAAATAGTGCCCGCACTCATAGCAGACATATTTGCGCTTTACAATCGTCTTTTTGTTGAGCTCCTTCTTACAGTTCGGACAGGTGATCGTCTCCGGCTCCTCCGGCAGCGGCTGGTTTGTCTCTTTTTCCTTTTCTTTCCTGTTATTCAGGTATTCTTTCAATCCCATTGCCTTTTCCTCTTAAATTATTTCTATTCTGCCGCCGTCAGGAGATGGCAAAGGTCAGCTCCGCCTGACAGACCGTCTTTCCATCCACGCGGGCCGTTGCCCGGCCGATGCCGATGGGCCCCTTGCACTTTACAATCTCCGTCTCCAGCATAAGGGTGTCTCCCGGAAGGACCTTCTGCCGGAACTTCGCCCGGTCGATCCCCGCAAAATACGCCGTTTTGCCCTTAAACTCCGGCACGGACAGCATGGCCACCGCCCCCGTCTGGGCCAGGGCCTCGATAATCAGTACCCCCGGCATAACCGGATTTCCCGGGAAATGCCCGGCAAAAAACGGCTCGTTAACGGTGACGTTCTTCCTGGCCACAGCCCTCACCCCCGGCGTCAGCTCCTCGATGGTGTCGATCAGCAGAAACGGCTGCCGGTGAGGCAGTATCTCCATAATCTCGGCCGTCGTCAGTTTCGTCTCTTCTCCCATGGCGCACCTCCGCTATCCTCTGTACTTTTTCACAAGAATGCTCGTGTTGTGGCCGCCGAAGCCGAGAGAGTTGCTCAGCACAAACGGCACTTCCTCCTCGTATGCTTCTCTGCAGTAATTCAGATCAATCTCCTCGTCCGGCGTCTCGTAGCCAACCGTGCGGTGGATGTACCCGTCCCCGATCTCCTTCACACAGGTGATGAACTCCACGGCTCCCGCCGCCCCCAGCAGATGACCGATCATGGATTTTGTTGAATTGATCTTTAACTTTTCCGCCGCATCGCCGAAAGCCAGCTTGATGGCCCTCGTCTCAAAGAGGTCATTGTGGTGCGTCGCCGTCCCGTGAGCGTTGATACAGGTAATCTCATAAGGCTGCACGCCTGCATCCTCCATGGCGTTTGTCATGGCCCTTGCAGCTCCCGCGCCGTCCTCCTGCGGCGACGTGATGTGGTACGCGTCGGAGGAACAGCCGTATCCGACAACCTCCGCGTAGATCTTCGCGCCCCGCGCCTTCGCGTGTTCCAGCTCCTCAAGGACGGCAATGCCCGCGCCCTCTCCCATGACAAAGCCGCTTCGGTTCTTGTCAAACGGCAGGGAGCACCGCTTCGGATCGTCCTCGGTGGAGAGTGCGGTCAGAGCGTTGAAGCCCGCAATTCCCATCGGACACACGGCGCCCTCCGTGCCTCCCGTCACCATAACGTCCGCCTCGCCGTACTGGATGCTGCGGAATGCCTCGCCGATATTGTTCGTACCGGTTGCGCAGGCTGTCACATCGTTGATGGACTTGCCCTTAAGTCCGAACTGGATCGACACATTGCCCGCCGCCATGTTGGAGATCATGAGGGGCACAAAAATCGGGTTCACCCGGCCCGGCCCCTTTTCCACAAGCTTCGTGTACTCCCGCTCCATCGCCTGCATGCTTCCCACGCCGGAGCCCACCGCGATTCCCACGCGGTACGGGTCCTCCTTCTCCATGTCGAGTCCCGCGTCCGCTATGGCCTCCGATGCGGCCGCCACCGCATACTGGGAGAAAAGCTCCATACGCCTTGCAGCCTTCGGGTCCATGTAATCTTTCGCCACAAAGCCCTTTACCTCCGCGGCAAGGTGCGCCTTGTAGCCGCTGGCGTCAAACCGGGTGATCTCGCCGAAGCCGATCTCCCCCGCCTTTACGTTTTTCCAGAATTCTTCCACGCTCAAACCGATCGGGGTAATGGCCCCCATCCCTGTAACAACAACTCTTCTACTCATGTCCAATCCTTTCTCCGGTCACTGATTTCTCAGATCGCCATTCCGCCGTCCACCGACAGCACCTGTCCCGTGATGTAGGCCGCATCATCCGATGCCAGGAACGCAACCGCTTTCGCAATATCCTCCGCCCTTCCGGTTCTGCCGAGAGGAATCTGCTCCAGCAGCTTTTTCTTCTGCACGTCATTCAATGCGCCCGTCATATCCGTCTCAACAAATCCCGGAGCTACCGCGTTCACCGTGATGCCGCGGCTTGCCAGCTCTCTGGCCGCCGCTTTGGTAAGCCCGATCACCCCTGCCTTGCTGGCGGAGTAGTTTGCCTGCCCCGCATTTCCGAGAATACCGGAAACCGAAGCGATGTTGACGATTCTGCCCGCCTTCTGCTTCAGAAAATAGCGGGACAGATGGCGGATCGTGTTGAAACAGCCCTTCAGATTCGTGTCCAGCACGGCGTCGAAGTCCTCCTCGCTCATCTTCATGAGAAGACCGTCCCTCGTTATGCCCGCGTTGTTCACGAGAATATCCACATGCCCGAGCCTGCCGATCAGGTCGGCGGTCAGCGCTGCGCACGCCTCAAAGTCGGAGACATCGCAGCCGCAGAGCTCGGCGCTGCCGCCCATTTCCCGTATTTCTGCTACGGTCTGCTCCGCCGCCTCCTTCGAGCCGTTGTAGTTGACTGCCACATGGGCTTTGCGCCGCGCCAGCTCCAGAGCCACCGCCCGGCCGATTCCCCTTGACGCACCCGTCACAAGCGCGTTTTTACCGCTCAACATATTTCCTGAAATCCTCCATCTTATCAATGTTATATGTAGTTACATCACGATTTATTTTCTTCATAAAACCGGACAGAGCACGGCCCGGTCCGATCTCAACAAATTCCTCTGCGCCGTCCGCCAGCAGGCGCTCCACCGTCTGCATCCAGCGCACCGGAGAGGACACCTGCTGCACAAGGTAATTCTTCACCTCGGACACGTCCTTCACATAGTCCGCCGTCACGTTGGTCAGGTACGGAACCTGAATCGGCTGCAGCACAACGTCAGAAAGTGCTTCCCCAAGCTTCTCTCCCGCCCCCTTCAGCAGCGCCGAATGGAACGGCCCGCTGACCTTCAGCGGAAGCACCCGCTTTGCACCCGCCTGCTTACACTGCTCGCCGGCGGCCTCCACCGCAGTCTTCGCCCCGGTGATCACGATCTGCCCCGGGCAGTTGTAGTTTGCCACCGACACCGGCTCGCCGCTCTGCTCCTCTGTGGCGCCGCAGATCTCTGCGATCTTATCCGCGTCAAGGCCCAGAACCGCCGACATTGCGCCCCCGGTCGGGTAAGCCTCCTGCATGTAGATGCCGCGCTTTCGCACAACGGAAAACGCGTCCTTCATCGTCATTGTCCCGGAGGCGATCAGCGCTCCGTACTCGCCGAGACTTAAGCCTGCTGCAGCATCCGCCTTTATCCCGCGGTTCACAAGCGCCGTGTAGATGGCCGCCTCTGTGGTCAGCATACAGATCTGTGTGTACTCGGTGATGCCCAGCTTATCGTTTTCCGTAAAGCAAAGCTCTGCCACGTCAAGACCGGTCACAGAGCCCGCCAGCTCGTAGACAGCTCTGCACTCCGGCATGGTGTCATAGAACTCTTTTCCCATTCCGATATACTGCGTTCCCTGCCCCGGAAACATAAATACCGTCTTCATATTTCAATCCTCTTTTAATTTTCCAAAAGTTTTTCTGCTCTGCTCATCACATCGGCGATAATTTCCGCGCAGGTCTCGGTTTTGTGCACCAGCCCCGCCGACTGGCCCGCCATCACGCTGCCGTTTACCACGTCGCCGTCCACAACTGCGTTTTTCAGTGCCCCGAGTGTCAGAGCTTCCAGCTCCTCCAGTGTGGCTCCCGCCTGTTCTTTTTTCAGATACTCCCGGGTCATTTTGTTGCGCAGCACCCGGATCGGATGTCCGGTGGAACGCCCGGTCACCTCCGAGTCGATGTCCTTCGCCTTTATGATCTTTTCTTTATAGTTCGTATGTACGACGGACTCCTCCGCCACCACAAAGCGCGTTCCCATCTGCACGGCGGAGGCTCCAAGCATCATGGCCGCCGCAAAGCCTCTGCCGTCTGCGATACCGCCCGCCGCAATCACCGGAATCGAGACTGCGTCCGCCACCTGGGGAACAAGCGTCATGGTCGTCTGGGCTCCGATATGTCCGCCGGACTCGGTTCCCTCCGCGATCACCGCGTCCGCTCCGCCCCGCTCCATAAGCCTTGCCAGCGCAACGCTGGCAACGACCGGAATGACCTTTATGCCCGCTTCCTTCCATATATTCATGTATTTACCCGGATTGCCCGCGCCGGTTGTCACAACCTTCACCCGCTCTTCGGCGATCACCTCAGCGATGGCGTCCGCCTCCGGGTTCATCAGCATAAGATTTACGCCAAAGGGCCGGTCCGTCTCCTGCTTTGCCGCCTTTATCTGCTCCCTCACCCATGAGGCAGGCGCGCCGCCCGCGCCGATAATTCCCAGTCCGCCGGCATTGGAAACCGCGCTGGCCAGCTCGTGGGTCGCCACCCAGGCCATGCCGCCCTGGATAATCGGATGCGCAATTCCGAGAAGCTCTGTCACTCTTGTTTTCATAATGAAAGTACACCCTTTCCCGGTAGTTTAGTCCTCGACGCCCTTGCCCTTCAGATAGTCCATAACATCCTGCACCGTGATGATGCTCTCCAGATCCTCCGAAGGAATCTCCACATTGTACGCCTCCTCCAGCGCCATCGCAAGCTCAAACAGATCCAGGGAATCCGCGCCCAGATCATCCATGAACTTTGTCTCCGGTGTGATGGAATCGGTTGTGTCAAGGCTTAACTGCTCTGCAATAATCTCTTTCATTCGCTCTAACATCATTGTATTATCTCCTTTTTCGACTGTTATATTTTTCCACATAATAGTTTGACAGTCAAACTATTCGCTTATCAAAGGATACTGCAAATTAATTTGACTGTCAAGATAAATTTTAATAAATTATTAATGATCCTTCCGGGCCCTGTCAGGGCCTGTCGGTCTGCCGCTTCACATACTGCAGCGCCCGTGCAACCGGCGGCAGACTGATCAGAATCAGGGTGATCACCGCCTCCGGAACAATGTAGGTTGCATTGTAGCCCAGAGAGTACACCAGAGGATGCATTCCCTCCGGCGCAAAGGACGCGAAAAATATAACGCCTGAAACCACATGGAACAGGTAGCGGCCGATAACGCCCGTCACATAGCCTGCCTGCAGCCCCCATTTCCTCTCGGAAAAGAAGCCCGCAAGCCCCAGCGCCCCAAAGGGCAGCGGATAGTCGAAGAGCATCTGCGGCAGCGTGTAGAAAATCGGCTCGATAACAAACTGGAGCAGTCCGTAGGCAACGCCTGCCATAACGCCCACGTAAGGCCCGTACCAGTAGCCGATCAGCACGATAAACAGCATGGAAAACAGCGTAACCGAACCTCCCAACGGGAGGTCGGCAAACTTGATCATGGAGCACACCAGCGCAAGCGCCATGGCGGCGGCTGAAAAAACCAGCTGCTTTGTGGTTATTTTTACTCTCTCTTTTTTCCCGCGCTGCCGAAGTACTGCGGCAAAAATTACAAGTGCGGCGATAACGACCGCTGTAATGACAATCCCCGCTGCTGTCAGCCGCACGGAGCCGTCGCCCCAGGCGCCCTCGGCCGTTGTTAATAAATCAGACATAAAAAGGCTTCTCCTTTCGTACTCACATACTGCCAGGAGAAGCCGTTGGTCCATGATTCACTGTAAAAGAACCTCTGTCAGATTCTCTCAGAAGGAAAATCTTTCAGCGTACTTTCTGTCTCGCTTCCTTACGCCGGTACTAACCGGATCAAGTAATAAGGGTCAATCTCACGATTATCTCAGCCAAATGGCCCCCCTAGCAATAATAATTGAATTTCTTTTGCTCAGAGCAGCTTATACTCTATCACATTCTGCCCGCCTCGTCAAGTGTCATCTGCATACTTCCGAATATTCCCGCATCGTTGCCCAGCGTCGCAAGCTCAAATCGCGTCTCCTTGCAGGCATGGAACGCGGTGGACTGATAGTGCTTTCTGATGGAGTCGATCAGAATCTGTCCCGCTTTGGAGACGCCGCCGCCGATTACGATAATCTCCGGATTCACCACGCAGGCCATGTTCGAGAGCGTCGAGCCAAGAATATTTCCGAAATCGTCCACCAGCGCAAGCGCCATCTCGTCGCCGTTTTTCGCCTCGTCAAAAATGTCCTTCGCCGTCAGCTCCTCATATTTGCGCAAAACCGTCTCGTCTTCGCTCTTTGCCAGTCTGCGTTTCGCCATGCGGACGATTCCGGTGGCGGAGGTGTACTGCTCCAGACAGCCGAACTGTCCGCAGTTGCAGGCCTCGATCTCGTCTTTGTTGACGGTGATATGTCCGATCTCACCGCCCGCCCCGTTAAAGCCGGCCACAACCTTGCCGTCCACTATAATGCCGCCGCCCACACCGGTTCCAAGCGTGACCATGATGACATTGGTGCTGCCCTTTGCGCCGCCCTGCCACATCTCGCCCAGTGCCGCCACATTCGCGTCGTTGCCGGCGCAGACGTCGATGCCCGTAAGGCTCTTAAGCTGCTCCGCCACGTCCACGGTGCCCCAGCCCAGATTCACGCAGGTGTGCACAACACCGTCCGATGTGACCGGTCCCGGCACGCCGATACCGATTCCCTGCACGTCGCTCTTGCTGATTCCCTCCTGCGCCAGCTTGTTGTCGATGGACTGCGCAATATCCGACAGAATATTTTTTCCCCCGTCCGACGTGTCCGTGCGCACCTCCCACTTGTCAATCAGTCTCCCGTCCGTCTCAAAAAACCCCATCTTGACGGTGGTTCCTCCAACGTCAACGCCAAATCCGTATTTTTTCACCTGTCATGCCCTCCTGATTATCATTCTTAATAATCACTATTTTACCACATGTCCTCACAGGCTCCAATATTCTTTTTGCTCATTTAAGGCATATTTTTTGCTTTCAGTTGTTTTCCGGAGGTGCGTTTTCCTCCTGCCGTCCCTCTTCTTCACCGCCGCCGTCGGTTTCTCCGGTATCCGGCGGACTTTCCTCTCCGCCTCCGCCGTCATCCGGCGCCTCTCCGCCGTCCCCTCCTCCGGTGTCCGGCGTGTCCGGCTCCTCCGGCATATCGTCCGTTTCGCCGTCATCCTCCGGCAGATCGTCCGCGTCATCCGGATTGTCCGGCGGTCCGTCACCGGAATCATCGTCCTTTTGGCCGCCGCCGTTTTCCACGGAATGGATCGGCGCATCGTTTTTGTTATCGTTATCGTTTTTATCGTCTCTGCCGCTCTGCGGTTTTTCGTCATCCGGCGGATCTTTCTTCGGAGGAAGCTGCCCCTCCTCCCTGCGCTGCTCCTTATCCTCCTGCTCCTGCTTCTTCTGGTCGACAAACTCCTCCGAAAGCTGGGCGTAAGGCGGAAACTCCACCTTCTTAAGCCCCTTGTGTATCCTGCTCATAAATTTGTACCAGACCGTACCAGGGTAGGAGCTTCCGCTCAGATTTTTGATTTTCTTCGGATAGTCGCAGCCGATCCAGACGCTGGTCGTGTAATAGCGCGTATAGCCAACAAACCAGCCGTCCTTGTGGTCGTTTGTCGTCCCGGTCTTGCCGGCGCACGGCATTTTCTTTAACTTCAGGCTCCTGCCGGTTCCCGACTCCATTACGGTCTGAAGCACGTCGGTCATCATGCGGGCCGCCGTCTCCTGGTAAACCACGTACTCCGTCTGCACTGACTCGTACACAATGTTTTCGTCCGAGTCAATGATGGAGCGGATGCACGTCGGCTGGCGGTATCTGCCGTCATTTTCCAGCGCAGCGTAGGCGGCCGCCATCTCCAGCGCCGAAACGCCGTTGGTAAAGCCGCCGAGGGAGGTGGCCGGAATATAATCGTCCTCGGAAATCGCCGTAAAGTTCATATTTTTCAGATACTGCAGGCCCGCCTGGGGAGTAAGATCCTCGTACAGCTGCCATGCAACCGTGTTCAGCGACTTTGCCACGGCGGTGCGCAGCGTGATCTTGCCGTAGTACACGCCGCCGGCGTTTGTGGGCCCGTCCTCGAACTCATGGTCGTCCACGATGCTCTCCGGGTCGTACCCGTCCTCAAAGGCCGGCGTGTAGACAATGAGCGGCTTGATGGCGCTCCCCGGCTGTCTGTGGCTCTGGTAGGCCCGGTTTAATGTGTAGGTGCCGGAATCCTGCTTTCTGCCGCCGACGATGGCCACCACGCAGCCACTGTCATTGTCGATGCAGACCGCGGAGCCCTGCATCTCATAGGTTCCGTCGTCGTACGTCTTTTTAAAGCTCTTTAAAGTGTCGTCCAGCGCCTTCTGCAGCTCGTTCTGCTTGTCCATATCGATGGTAGTATAAATCCGGTAGCCACCGGCGTACAGCTTTTTCTGACAGGCCGCATACAACTCGTCGAACTCCTCCTCGTAGGCCGCCTTCGCCTCGTCCGAGGTAAAATAATACTGGAAGACGAACCCCTCCTGCTCCATCAGTGCCCGGGTGGCACAGTAGTATGTATAGGTGTCCACATAGTTGTTCATCCGGTCCTGGGCCGTCTCCTGCGGGCGATTTAAAGTAATCTCCTCATGAACCGCCTCGTAGTACACCTCCTGCGTGATCTTTCCGTCCTCCAACATGTTTTTTAAGATGCGGTCCCGTCTTGCCACCGTGTTGTCGTAGTACGTCACCGGGTCGTAGTAGGAGGGCCGGTTTGGGATTGCGCACAGAAACGCAATCTGCGACAGGCTCAGCTCCGTCAGGTCACAGTTAAAATATCCCCGGCACGCCGCCTGAATCCCGTAATATCCGTTGGAAAAATAGATGTTGTTCAGATAAAATTCAATTATTTTTTCCTTGCTGTAGCGCTTCTCCAGTTCCATGGCGATAAACATCTGTTCCACCTTGTACTGCCAGGACTTGTCCGGCTCCAGGTACATGAGCTTCGCCAGCTGCATGGTTATGGTGCTCGCCCCCTGGGTCACTCTGCCGTCCTTTAGCTTCGCCTCCACCAGCGCCTTCGCAGCCCGGGCCACCGCCTTGAAGTCCACGCCGTTGTGACTGTAAAACTTCTTATCCTCAATGCTGATCATAGCGGCGACAAAATCCTTCGGAATGTCCTCGTACACCACATACTGGGCATCCTTCTCCCCCCTTCGCTCCGAGATCAGACTGCCGTTCGCATCGTAGACCTCGCTCGTCTGGGACGGCACAAAAAAATCCTCGCCGGACTCCGACACAAGCGTCACTGCCTGCCGCTTGAGCTGCTGTATCGTATCCGCGTATCCGCCGAGGTAATAATATCCGAGACCGCCCAGCACAAGCGCCATCAGAAAAATCTGCAGTCTGACCATAAACCAGAACAGACGGTGCTGTTTTTTCTTTTTCTTCTTTTTTTTCTTTACAGTATCACTCATAATACGTATTTTATCCTTTTTTGGGACTTCATGCAATCAGAGTTTTCTTAAGTTTTTCTAAATCAATCCTTTCAAAACTGCAAAAACACGCCTGTTTTCGGTTTTTCACAAAAAGAGCCGGATTCCTCCGGCTCCGCGCCGTTACTGCTCCATGTGCTTTCCGAGAAAATTGGCCGCGGATGTGGCCAGCAGGCGAAGGGACTCCAGCGCGTCCGTCCTCCCGCTCTTTTCCATCATAATGACCGAGCCCTGGCAGTCGCCGTTGCAGGTGATGGTAGAGAGCACGGCTCCCTTGTAGTCGCTGGACCAGTCCTTTGAGACGATGGGCATTTCCGACTGCACGTCCGATACGGAAAACGCGCCTCGCTTCTCCATAAGCTGCTCCACGCTCTTGCTCAGATGCTCGCCCTCAAGCTCCTTCCTCCCGGAACCGGCCGCCGCAATCACGTAATCCCGGTCGGTGATACACACCAGCGCCTCCACCGTCTGGGCCAGCGCCTCCGCATAGCTGGACGCAAACTCCCCCAGCTCTCCCACCGGGGAATATTTTTTCAGCATAATCTCCCCCTCCCGGTTGGTGAATATTTCCAGCGGATCTCCCTCCCGGATACGGAGAGTACGGCGGATCTCCTTCGGCACAACGATTCTTCCCAGATCATCAATTCTTCGTACAATTCCTGTTGCCTTCATATATTAAAATGCCTCCATGTACCAAACTTTTTGTTAGTATCTGTAAACAGAAGCATTTTATTCCGAAAATCATATTTTTAAGCTTCGAAATAACGCTTGACAATCTATACTATACGATATATAGTATGATGTGAAAGGAGGTATGTGATGGACATTCAGTTAAAACGCGGCCTGCTGGACATATGCGTCCTGGCCGCCATCAAAAACGAACCGTCCTACGGCTACCAGATCATCAAGGATATAAAGCCGTACCTGGAAATCTCCGAATCAACGCTCTATCCGATCTTAAGGCGTCTTGAAACCGCCGAACAGCTGACTGTGCAGACAGCAGAGCACAACGGCCGGCTGAGAAAGTACTATTACATTACGGAATGCGGAAAAAAACGCATCGAAGCTTTCCGGCAGGACTGGAATGAAATACTGTCAATTTACCAATTTATTACGAGAAGGGGGAATGAGGATGAATAGAGAACAGTTTCTCACTGCGCTCCGGGAACACCTTGCGGGGCTGCCGCAGGAAGACATCGACCGGTCCGTCGACTTTTACCGGGAAATGATTGACGACCGCATGGAGGACGGACTTGCGGAATGCGACGCCGTCGCCGCAATCGGCCCCGCGGCAGAGATTGCCGCACAGATTCGCGCGGAGGCAGCGCAGACAAAGCCGATTCTGGAAAAAATCAGACAGAAGCACCCCTTAAAGGTGTGGAAGATTGTGCTCCTCGCCCTGGGTTCCCCGGTGTGGCTGCCGCTCCTTCTGACCGCCTTTTTGCTGGTGCTTGTGGCGCTGCTGCTTGTGCTCATTTTCTACATGCTGATCTGGGTCACGCTGATCGTATTCTACGCCGCCGATGTGACCATTGCCGCCGGGGCGCTGGCCGGTCTCGTGGGCATTTTCGCCTACCTGTCTGTGGGCAACCTTCCGGGAGCGGTCGTGAGCGTCGGTGCAGGACTCGTGTGCGCAGGACTCTCCATTCTCCTGTTTTTCGGCTGCAACTGGATGGCAAAAAAGGCACAGCTTTCCGGCATCCTGATTTACCGTAAAATAAAATCACGTTTTAAGCGAAATGCAGAAAGGATGGGATAATGAAACCGTTTCAGAAAAAATACGCATATTTCGCCCTCACACTTATCGCAGGCGGAATTTTAATCGCCCTCTGCGGAATGCTTGCAATGGGGTTTGACTTCACAGGAATGAATACCTTAAACTCTGTCACAAACACCTGCGACGTGGACGAAACATTCACAAACATTGCGGTGAAGGGTGCAGAGTGTGATATTCGCCTGCTGCCCTCCGAAGACGGCACCTGTCGGGTTGTCTGTACCGAGAGCGACAGCATCCGACACTCCATTGAGGTGGTAAACGGCACGTTAAACATCACAAGGCATGACAGACGCAGCTGGTACATGCATTTCGGCGTCTGGTGGGGCAGCATGGACATTGTGATCTATCTGCCCGAGAGCGAGCTTGGCGAATTAAACGCCACAAGCGTCAGCGGCGATATCGAGATACCGGAGGACTTCTCCTTCGAGACAGCCGCACTGCAGTCAACCAGTGGAGACATCACATGCCATGCTCATGTGGAAAAGGACCTGTCCGCCGCAACCACAAGCGGCAATATCCGGCTGGGCGGCTCCGACTGCGAAGCTCTTTCGGTCAGCTCCACGAGCGGCGACATAAGCATCACCGATGTCCGCTGCCGAAACGCTGAGGCCGGGACGGTGAGCGGCAATCTGAAGCTCTCCGGCGTAGTTGCCGGCGAAATCCTCCGCACGAAGAGTGTCAGCGGCGACACCGGCCTTTCCCGCTGCGACGCCGACGCCCTCATTCTCTCCTCCACAAGCGGCAATATTGAAGGCTCCCTCCTGACGGACAAAAGCTTTGCCGCAAATACAACAAGCGGAGATGTCAGCCTGCCGCAGACGTCCGCCGACACAACCTGTGAGGTCTCAACGGTCAGCGGAGACATCGCATTCAGCATCCGGCCCTGACTGCCCGCTAATCCCGCAGGCAGCCCACCGGCACAATGCATACCCCGTCCTCTCTCCGATAACCGTATCCGCCGCTTCCGGTAAGCACCATCAGAAAGGACGGCGCCTTCATCTTTGACGTGTCAATCTTGTCTCGCAGTGTTTTCAGAGTGTCGGCGCCGTGCTCGATGGCCTGGTCTCCGCCCGGCCTGATCTCCACCAGCCCGCAGCGCATTAATATAGGAAAAGACCGTGTCCTAGTCCAGCGTCTCCGTGTCGTTGGCCAGTATATCCGCCTTCCGTGTGATGTTGGCTGCCTGAGCCCCCTGGTTTCTCGCGCAGGCGCGCATCAGCCGCTTTACCCGCTCCGGGCTGCGCTGCACGTTGTCCGCCCGGGGAATGCCCCTGTTTTCTGTTATACGCTCTCGACCTTGATTACGTTCGTATTGCCGGTCTTGCCGTTGATCAGTCCGCCGGTGAGCACCACATGCTCTCCCTTCTCGAGACCGAAAACCTCCTGGGCCCGCTTAACCGCATTGTAGAACATAACCTCCATAGAGCTGAACTCCTCGCACAGCAGCGGCTTTACCCCCCAGCTCAGATTCAGCTTGCGCCATGCTTTCTCGGATGTTGTCATGCCGATAATGTCCACCGGACAGCGGAAACGGCTGATCATGCGGACCGTGCGCCCGCTTAAGCTGCTGACCACAATGCATTTCGCCTGCACGTCGATAGCCATGGCGCATGTGCTGTGGGAAACCGCATCCAGCACATTGTGAATCTCAAATTCCGCCGCGCGAAACCGCTTGTCGTAGTTAATCTGCTTCTCGGTGTACTCCGCAATCTGCGCCATATTGCGCACCGCATCCACCGGATATTTACCCGCCGCGGACTCGCCGGAGAGCATGATGGCCGAAGAACCGTCGTACACGGCGTTGGCCACATCCGAAAGCTCCGCCCTGGTCGGCCGCGGATTATGAATCATGGACTCCAGCATTTCGGTCGCGGTGATCACCCGGGTTCCCATCATGCGGCACTTGTTGATCAGATATTTCTGGATCGCAGGCACCTCCATCCCCGGAATCTCCACTCCCAGGTCGCCCCTTGCGATCATAATGCCGTTTGCAATCTCACAGATCTCCTCCACATTGTCCACGCCGGCGCGGTTCTCGATCTTTGCGATAATATCAATGTCCGCCCCGCCGTTCGCGTCCAGAAAATCCCGCAGATCCGACACATCCTGTTTTGTGGACACAAAGGACGCCGCGACAAAATCCACCTCATTTTTGATACCGAACAGCAGATCCTGCTTATCCTGCTCGCTCAGATACGCGTGATTCATCACCTTGTTCGGAAAATTCATGCTCTTTCGGTTGGAGAGCGTTCCCCCCGCAAGCACGGTGCAGACCGCATCGCTGCCCTTAAGCTCCTTTGTCTCCAGGATAATAAGCCCGTTGTTGATCAGAATGCGGTCCCCCACATTCAGATTCTCAATCAGCTTCTCAAAGGTGACGGATACCCGCTCCCGGTTTCCGACAACATTGTCTGTCGTGAGAGTGAATGTGTCCCCCTCCTCCAGCTCAATACTGCCGTTTTCAAATGTCTTAATGCGGTACTCCGGCCCCTTCGTGTCCAGCATAATGGCAATCGGAAGTCCAAGCTCCTCCCGCACCTTCCGCACCAGATTAATCTTTTCCTGGTGCTCCTCGTGAGTCCCGTGGGAGAAATTCAGTCTTGCAACATCCATTCCCGCCTCGCACATCTGCTTCAAGACATCCTCGTGCTCGCTCGCAGGCCCAATGGTACAGATAATTTTTGTCTTTCTCATCCTTTCACCCCTTCTCTTTCACCTTTCCGTCATTAATCTCGTTTATTTTGTCCGGCTTTGCGTGTATTTATGTCAGCTCATCTGGTTTCTCCAGGTCCGGATAATCTCCTCGCACCGGTCAATATCCAGATCCTCCACCGCCTCCCGCAGCTGAGCAAAGAGCTCTTTTGCTCCGTCGTCATAGCGGTATTCCTTCATGCGCGCAATCACCTCGTTCATCGCGTCCATATCAAGGTCGTCCATCGCCGCCGTCATATCGTCCAGAAGTCCGGTCAGCTCCTCTCCGGTAAATTCCCTGTCGCCCTCGGCTTCCTCCTCCTCCTTCGCACAGACCGGAGCCAGAAGCCTCTGCACCTTTTCGTACATCCGAAGAAGATCGTCTGTCTCCCGCTTAATCTTCTCGATGTCTCCGTCATTCCCGGCCTGCTCCAGATCCATCGCAAAATCCGCAAGCTCATTGGCCCCGATCTGCCTTGACGCGCTTTTGAGCGCGTGAACCTCTACTGTGTAGAGACGCCAGTTCTCACTGTCAAAGGCGGACCTTATCTTCTCCGTCTTCTTCGGAATCACACGGTAGTAATTGTTGAGCAGATCCATGAGAACCGCCTCGCTTCCCACCATCTTAAACGCGGCCTGAATGTCCAGCCCCGGAATCGAGACCGTCGTCTTGTCCGTCTCGATCTGCTTCGCCTGAATCGCGTTGATTTTCTCCGGCGGAAGCCACTGGCGCACCATATCCAAAAGCGCCCGCACCTCAATGGGCTTTGCCAGAAAGTCGTTCATTCCCTCCACGAGAAACATCGCCTTCGTCTCTTCCATGACATTGGCCGTAAGCGCAATAATCGGCACATCGTCGTAGCCCGGATACATGCGGCGGATAATGCGCGTCGTCTCCACGCCGTCCATCTCCGGCATCATATGATCCATGAACACAAGATCGTAGTGCTTGTCGGTGATCATGCTGATCGCCTTCTCACCGCTTAAAGCCGTCTCCGTCTGCATGTGAAGCGGCGCCATCAGCCCGGCCGCCACCGTCAGATTCACCTCATTGTCGTCCACAATGAGCACCTTCGCCTCCGGTGCCTCGAAATCAATGACAGTCTTCTCCTCCTCGTTCTGCAGCGTGTGCATGTCCTCGTGGTTGAACAGCCCGATCAGAGGAAACGTATAAACCGGCTTTTTGATCACGATCAGATTATCCAGATCGGACTTGAAATCCTCCTGAAAGCGCTCCATCAGCACAACCGTAATATCCGGCTCTCGCTTTGCAAAGGAGTGAACCGCCTCGCTGTAAACCGGTCTGTCCACAAACAGATAGCGGATGCCCGACTCCCGCAGTCCTGCAAGCTCTTCCTCGCCGTTAAGCTGCCGGTATGTACCTCCCAGGCGGGTGATGTCCAGCTTCAGCTGCTCCCACACATAATGATTCTCAATCAGGCCCGCCGTGCGGACCTCCCCCACGTTGCGGACGCTCTGGGACTCCACATCGTGCAGCTCCAGCTGAGGAACGGAGAAGGAAAAACGGCTCCCCATCTCATAGACGCTCCTGACCTCCATAAAGCCGCCCATCAGCTCCACGAGGTGCTTGGAGATCGCAAGTCCAAGTCCCGTGCCCTCAATATTTCGGTTTCGCTTGCTGTCCACCTGCTGGAATGACTCAAAAATGCGGACCAGATCCGTCTCCTTGATTCCGATCCCGGTATCCATCACCAGTATCGACAGCTGCTGTTCCCGCTCCCCGCTTCTGGTGCAGGTCACCTTGAGCGCCACCTGACCATGGTTTGTAAACTTCACCGCGTTGTTGGCCAGATTGATAATAATCTGTTTGATGCGGACCACATCCCCCATCAGCTCCCCCGGAAGATCCGGAGGCGCGTCGATGGTCAGCTCCACATCCTTGTCGGACATTCTGGTGGCGATAATGTTTGCCACATCGTGCACCATATTCATCGGCGCATACTCGCCGAGGGAAATGTCCATCTTCCCTGACTCGATTTTCGAGAAATCCAGAATATCATTGATAATTGCCAGAAGTGTCTTGCCCGAACGCTTAATCTGCAAAATATACTCGCGGGCCTCCGGCGGCAGCTCCTCTCTGAGCGCCATATCCGCCATGCCGATCACCGCGTTCATCGGCGTGCGGATCTCATGGCTCATATTTGCAAGAAAATCGGATTTCATCCGGGAGGCCGCTCCCACCTCCTGATTCGCCAGAAGCACCTTGTACTTGTTGCTTGCTATATCCGAGAGAAGCATCGCAAGAGAGTAGACGCGCTCAACCGCCTCCTTAAGCTCCGCGCTTCCCACAACCGGCACCTCCTGCGCCGCCTCCCAGTACACCTGCGGATCAATTCCCAGCTTTCCCGCGATGCGCTGTATATGGTTCCGGGACGGCGCGTGGGGCATCACCTGCCCGCCCACAATAATGCCGTAGAGCTCTCCGTCCACAACGATGGGCGCAGCAAAGTCAAAGAGTCCCGCGTGGCACTGGTACACGCACGTTCTCCCCATATCCATCGCCATGTGTGCTCCCCGCCTGGCACAGTTTTCGCACGCCTCCAGCCCCCGCGCCGTACCTTTTGTCAGCTTCTCGCAGAAGTCTGTCGCCTGTGTAAATTCCGTCACTGCAACGCCGTTCGCGTCCGCAATCCCCGATGTAATATTGCTTTTAAACGCAAAAACCTCCTGCATTTCCTGCAGCAGCTCTGCATCAACCAAATCCGTCAGTACAAAGTTCTGCATGATCTTCTCCTTTGCCAGATAATATTTTTGCCGGATATTTTAACCGATCTGCTCCCGCACCGCTTCCAGAAGCTTCTGCTGATCAATCGGCTTTAACAGATAGCCCTGCGGCTTGAAGGCCATAACCTTCTGAATCTTCTTCGGGTCGGAGACGCCGGTCAGAAACAGCACCGGAAGATCCTTCGTCCGCTCAAAATTGCGCACCGCCTTAAGCACATCGTCGCCGGATCCCTCCGGCATTTCGTAGTCCAGCAAAATCAGATCCGTGTGCTTTCGGGAGAGGAACTTTGCGGCCAGCTTGCCGTTTAACGCCGTGGCCACATCGTAGGTATCCTCCAGGTAATGCTTGATCAGCTTGAGCATGTTTGCATCGTCGTCCACAACGAGAATATGCTTCTTCTCCGGCACGGCTTCCTCCGCCGGCTCCTGCTGCACTGCCGGAGGTATCACGCCGTTTTGAATATCCTGCCGGACCCGCTCCAGCCGCTGGCGCTCCTCCTCCATCACCTCCGCGGCGATGCGCTCTCTCTCCTCCATGTACTCGCCCACAACCTCCACAAGGTGCGCGGTGGAGCACGGCTTTACCACCGCAAGATCCGCCACAAAACGCGCGTGCTGCTTAAAATTCTCGCACTCTCTGTCATTCCCCAGAATCGCAAAGACAACATTGTGTTTCTCACATTCCTTCTTCACCTCAACCATAGACGAAATAATCGTATCCGGCTCGCTTTTTAAGCACATCAGGATAATATCCGGGTGAAACAGTTCAATATGACGCACCAGATCCAGTTCCCGTGCCGACGAATAGATACAGTAGAAATCGTCCTCCGTCCGCTTGAACATCTCATCAATGCTGGCCTGGTGGAATCCAGTCAATAACACATTATATTTCATGACTGCTCCTGTTCTCCTCCTGCAATCGCATCTGCCAGAGCCGCAAGTGCCGCCGTATCAGCCTCCTTCATAACCGAACGGATCGTCACTGTCGGCTCAACTACCGTTACATTTTTCATTGTTTCCAGCATACCCTTCATCGTCTTTGCCGCGCTCGGCGCCCAGGAGCCGTTCTCAATGATTCCCACCGTCCGGTTCTGGTACGTCTTTGCCTGCAGATGATTCAGAAAATCCTGCATGCACGGGAACACTCCGCCGTCGTAGCTGGCCGCCGCAACGACCATGCGGTCATAGCGGAACGCATCCTCAATCACCTCCGCCATGTCCTCTCTCGCA
Source organism: uncultured Lachnospiraceae bacterium (assembly GCA_949740385.1). GTDB lineage: Bacteria > Bacillota > Clostridia > Lachnospirales > Lachnospiraceae > Roseburia. The sequence goes on along the minus strand of CATJJD010000205.1, from coordinate 10,502 downwards.
AGATCGCTCAAAACAACCTTTCTGACGCCCCGCTCCCGCAGCATCTCGCCGAACCGCTCCGCAGCCTTTGCCGTATTGCCGTGGATCGAAGCGTAAGCCACAAGCACGCCCGTATTCTCCGGTCTGTAGCTGCTCCACGTATCGTAAAGACCGATATAGTAAGAAAGATTCTCCGTAAGAACCGGTCCGTGCAGCGGACAGATCGTCTGAATATCCAGCGCGGATGCCTTTTTGAGCAGCGCCTGCACCGGCGCGCCGTACTTTCCGACGATATTAAAGTAGTATCTTCTCGCCTCACATGCCCAGCCCTCGTCGTCCTCGGCATCTATCGCGCCGAATTTGCCGAAGCCATCCGCGGAGAAGAGAATCCTTTCGGTGCTCTCGTACGTCACCATAACCTCCGGCCAGTGCACCATCGGCGCCATGTAGAAGTTCAGCGTATGTACGCCCAGAGAGAGCGCATCCCCCTCCGCAACCACATGCTTTTTCGCCTGCGGCTCCGTCTCAAAAAACTGCGGAAGCATCTGGAACGTCTTCGCATTTCCCACAAGCGTAATATCCGGGTACAGCTCAAGAATGCGGCCCACACTGCCCGCATGATCCGGCTCCATGTGGGAGATCACAAGATAATCCGGCGTGCGCCCCGAGAGCGCCTCCTTCAGATTCTCCTCCCACTCCTTCGCCCCCCGGGCGTCCACCGTGTCCATAAGAGCGATTTTTTCATCCACAATCAGATAGGAATTATAGGAAACGCCCTGCGGCACAACATACTGACTCTCAAACAGGTCAATCGTCAGATCATCCACACCGATATACTTTACTGCATCTGAAATTTTTACATTCGTGTTCATGCTTTTCACTCTCCTTAGAATTATAATCTATTTTCATCTATTATATTACTTACTGTTTTCAAGCTTATCCATCGCCTCAATCTCCAGCTCTCTGGCCAGATCCTCCTCGCTCATGTATTTTCGGAATATCCTCTCCAGAATCCCGTCGAACAGCATGCACAAAAGTGCCGGCACAAGAAAGATGAGCGGCCAGATCAGCCATACCGCAAAAGCCGCAACCCCCAGCAGCACAATCAGAAGAAGGCTCCAGGGCAGATGGCGCAGCTCCAGAAAAACCGCATTTTTCAGCGTCGCCTTAAGCGTGTTGGCAAAGCGCGCAATGTAGGGAAACAGATAGCACCCCCAGCCGATCACAAAGACGATCGCCACGAGGAACACATAGTAGAACAGCCCCAGGTTGTTCCCCGACTTTAGAAGCTGCCGCATAAAGTTCAGATCAAAGCTCAGAATCAAAACAACGCACAGGTAGATGAGCCATGCCAGCGTCGCCTGCTTAAAGTTCTCCCGAAACGCCTTAAAAAAGCTCCTGCCCACATACTCCCTGCCGCCCCGGATCGACTTGCGCACCGTGTAGTAGAGCGCGCTGGTGGCCGCCCCGAAGGTAAACATCGGTAACGAACACACTAACCAGAGAAGACAGGCATACACACAGTCCACAAATTTGTTCAGTCCCCGGAAAATAATGTTATCGTAGCTAAATTTCATGTTAAATACCCCAGCTTCCTGATTGCCTTAATCCTGCCTGCCGACAAAACGTATAATCTCGCCGCAGATCTCATCCTCCGTCCGGCCGTCCGTCACAACCGTAAAGGATGCAGCGCTCTCATAGAGCGAGCGCCTTTTCTCCATCAGCCCGGCTATGTAGGCCACATTCATGTTCCCGTTTAAAATCGGCCTCTCGCTGCTGTCCTTCACCCGCTCGTATATCGTTTCCGGCTCCGCCTTCAGATAAACCACCATGCCGTTTCTCTTCATCTCCTCCACATTGTGCGCAGAGACAACCACGCCGCCCCCGCAGGAGACAATAGAGGGAGCCTCCCTCCCCAGCGTCTGCAAAAGCGCGCTCTCGAGCTCGCGGAAATGCGCCTCCCCGAACCGCTCAAAGATGTCGGTGATCGCCATGCCCTGCTCCGCCGCAATCCGCGCGTCCATCTCCACGAGCGGCAGCTGCAGTCTCCGCTGCAGGGCGCGGGCCGCCGTGCTCTTCCCCGCCCCCATAAATCCGATCAGAAATATATTTTTGTCTGCTCTCATGCGAAGAACCTCTCCTTCACCTCATCCACCGGCATATCCATCCCCGTAAACAGCTTAAACGCCGCGACACCCTGCCACAGCAGCATGCCTTTTCCGCCCACGCATATGCAGCCGGCCTCCTTTGCCTCACGCAGAAGTCTCGTCTCCGCCGGCTCGTACACGGCGTCGCAGACCACAAGTCCCGGGTGAAACGCATTTTTGTCCTTCACCACGGTTTCTTTTTCCATCGGCTTCATCCCGACAATCGTCGCATTCACGAAAATGTCGCAGCCTTGTATCTCCTCCGTCATACGCCCGGTGTCCGCAATGTCGTACACATTCACGCGGACAGACGGCGCAGCCGCGCGTATCTTATCCGCCGTCTCAAGGGTTCGCTCAAAAAAAGCGTCCTTTCTGTTAAAGACCGCAAGCTCTCCCGCTCCGTCCAGTGCCGCCTGTACCTGGATAGCCGTGGCCGCGCCGCCTGCGCCCGCAACCACAATCTTTTTGCCCCGGATGTCAATGCCGTGATCCCGCAGATTATTGACAAAGCCCTCACCGTCCGTAATATAGCCGGTGAGCCTTCCGCCGTCGTTTACGATGGTGTTCACCGCGCCGATAATCTCTGCCGCCGGCGACAGCGCATCGACGAAGGCCGCCGCCGCAGTCTTGTCCGGCATCGTCACATTACAGCCGCGCATATGAAACAGCCTCATCGCATCCAGCGCAGCTTTCACCCGATCCTCGGCAACGTCAAACGCCACATACGCATAATCCAGTCCAAGCCGTGCAAAGCTGTAGTTGTACATTGCCGGAGAACCGGAATGTCCCACCGGCGAGCCGATCAGAGCCAGCAGGCCGGTGTGTCCTGTTATTCTTGCTTCCACACGTATTCTCCTCTCCTGTTTCTTATGTTAAAAAATATACAGACTCCATTATACACAAAATTCACACAAGGTACAAGAGCTCCAGCGGTCTTTGAATCAATGTTTGAGCTCCGCTCTCCTGAAGAAATGCCTCACTGCGGAATCCCCACGTCACCGAGACACAGGCCAGCTGCGCATTCGCCGCCGTCTGAATATCCACCTCGGAATCCCCGACGTAAACCGCCCCCTCCTTTTCCGCGCCAAGCTCTTTTAGAGCGGCATGAACCGAATCCGGCGACGGCTTCCGCGAAACTCCCTCCTTCTCTCCGATGGCCACATCAATGAGGCCCCTGAAAAAGTGTCCGCAGAGCTCCTTCACTGCAGAGTCCACCTTATTGGAGACAACCGCAAGAGAGACGCCCTGCGCCCGGAGCTCATCGATCAGCTCGCCGATGTTCGCGTAAGGCTTCGTGCACTCCGTACAGTGCGCCCCGTAATGTTCCCTGAAAAGCGCAAACGCCCTCTCAAAATCCGGATTATCCTCCCCGCCCGGTACTGCCTGCCGCATCAGCTGCCGTATGCCGTTCCCCAGATACTGCCTCACCTGCTCTGTGGTGCAGGGCGGCATCTCAAAGGCGGCAAGCGCGGCGTTGACCGCATTTTTCAGATCCTCCAGCGTGTCGAGCAGCGTGCCGTCCAGGTCGAAAATCACTGTCCGGGCCCGCTTCGGCTCCGCTGCCCGCCGGAATGACCTCTCAAACAGCTCCCGCTCCATAATAACCAGGTCCTGGGGACTGCCGGAGACGCTGACAAGATAGCTCCCCTTCTTTCCAGGCTGGAACGCGCCCTCAAGATCCCTGCGAAACAGCTTCACCCTGCGGTCCAGCTGACGCGCCAGCACCGTATGGGTGTCCTTCGGCACGCACACCCCCGCATGGCTTACGATGGATACAATGCGGTCCTCCCCCCTGGCCTTGACCGTCGGGCAGTACTCCGGCTCCCGCAGCGCAAAGGGCCAGTCGGGATAAGCGCGGTAACGCCCGTGAAAATCCGCCTCTGCGGCGGCGTACACCTCCCCCTTCTGGCCGATAATCAGAATCGTGTCCGGCTCCACAACCATCTCCTCATCGCCGTTGATCGTGCGGACGTTGATGCGGCTGCCCGCCGCAAAAAGCGCCGGCGCCTCCACAAATCCCCATGGGATCGGCCTGTGGACGAACTCCTCCATCGTGCCGTCCTGCAGGGCAGTGCCGTCCGCATAGATAACATCCGCATTCCCCAGATAATCCTTCATGCGCCATTCCAGCACAGCCTTGATGCCCGACGCCGTCGGCTGTTCCTTCTGTCCGGTGACGTCCATCTCCATGCGCGGCTGAAAATCCTGCCGTCTGCAGAACTCCAGATACGCCTCCGCCAGCAATTCCATCGGAATAAACCCGCCGGCCTTTCCCGTATGGCCGCCGCCGGAGCCGATATTTTTGCACAGCTCCGACGCCAGCTCGTTGGCCCGGATCTCCCGGACACAGCTTCGCACCGACAGCTTGACTCCGTCCGGCATCACATTAAACACCAGACAGCAGTCCACCGCGTCCACCTCCAGCACCAGGTCGCTGATCAGTCCGAGAATACTCGGATCGCACGGCGCGGACTTGACGATCGCACACCGGTACTCCTCCATATAGTCGCTGTGCAGAAGCGCCGCTCCCGCCACCTCCAGCTCCTCCAGCGACAGGTTGGCGTTTCGGTACCTCGCCATAAGCGCCGGGTCAAACCGTGCCGCATCCCGCAGATCCTTGTCCAGCGGGTGCACGATCTCCGTAAAGCTGTTCGTGTCGATGTACAGCCCGTAGTACAGCGCCGTGGCCAGCTGTCTGTCGCCCTCCACATCGTAGCCCGCCTCCTTCAGCTTCTGCCAGATGAGCGTGGAGCACGCCCCAAGGCTGCTGCGCACCTCCGCAAGCGCCGGAAGTCTCGTGCTTATCCGGTGATGGTCCAGCACCGCCGCATGGGCTGCCGGAAAATGCACCAGATTGCCCCCCGTGTACTGGCAGTCCACCGTCACAAGCAGCTCCGGCTCCGCAAGCGTCTCCACATGCTCAATGGGAATCTCCAGATCCTCTATGAGCATCAGAAGATTGCTCTTCCGGATGCGGTTCCTCCCGCCGTAGATCAGCCGCGGGCGTTTCCCGCAGCTCACCAGATAGCGGTACAGCCCAAAGCCGCTCGCCAGCGAATCAGCGTCCGGATTATCATGGCACTGTATCACAATATCGTCATACGCCAACAGTTCCTCCAATTTCATAACCGTTCTCCTGTCTGGTTTTATATTGAATATCAATTATTTATATAAGGAAAGAATATATCACTGCCGCCTTTTTTGTCAAACATGGAATTGTACTGCAGTATGCGGTATTTGCTGATCCACTCCGCCTCCTCGCCCACCGCATCGCCGACATGGAGGTAGCGCCCCGCAGTTTTGGAATAGTAGCCCCTGGAGTTGATCGCCGGGACCGTCTCCATCATGTCCGCAAGGAACCGGTTGTACTCCGGCAGCTCAATGCCCGCCCGCTCCAGCGTCAGCGTGGAGAGAAAATTCAGACTTGTAATCTCCATCGTCTCCTCCGGCGTGTCGTAGTTCGTCCAGATAAAAAACGGCACCGTGTAGAGCGCCTCCAGCTCGTCCTCCGTGAGACCGGACAGTCCCTTGCCGTTTAAGATCGGGTAAAACCCGGAATTCAGGCTCGGCTGATGATCCCCGAAAAACACGATCTCCACCGGCTCGTCCACCTCCTCAAAATAGCGGATCAGATTTTCCAGCGCCACATCGCTCTCGTGCACCAGCGAAAAATACTGATTGGCATCCGTGTAGGAGCGCCCTACCTTGTAGTACTTCTCCTCGAAATTGTCGTAGGTCTGCGTGTAACCGCCGTGGTTCTGCATCGTAATACCCATCAAAAACAGCTTCTCCGTCTTCCCCCGTTTCTCGTAGCGCTCAATTATTTTGCTGTACAGCTCCTGATCCGTGATGTATTCGCGGATCACGCTGTTCTGGTCAAAATGATCAATAAAATACATCTCGTCGTAGCCCAGATTCGGGTACACCTGATTCCGGCTCCAGCCCGTCTCATAGTACGGGTGCATGGCAACACATGTGTATCCGATATTTTTCAGATGCGACACGATGGATGTGGGCGTATCGCTGATGTACTGCTGGTAGACAACCGATCCCTCCGGCAGAAACGCCATGGAATTGCCGGTCATGTACTCCCACTCGGAATTCGGCGTCTTAGCGCCGAACACGGAGGAGAGGGCCCGGCCCTTCAGCGTGTTTTCCTTCATGGAATCCATAAACGGCGTCAGGGGCCGGTTTGTTTTCAGCTCCCCCAAAACGCCAAGATCCGCAAAGGATTCGTTCATAATAACGATGATAACGGGGTCCTCCACGTCCGTTTTCCTGCGGTCCTTCACGTCCGCCGCATAGTGCTCCTCCAGCGCCTGCACCGCCTGCGCACTGTAACCCTCCGGCGCAGCCACGAAGCTGTCCCTGATACTTAAGGCATAATTTAACAAATACCCGTTGCGGTACGTCCCCTTCTGCTGCCAGGTCTCCGTATTGAGGTCGTAGGCGTTCACCACCACAAGCATCACAGCCACCGCCCCCAGCATCACGTCGACCAGGCGCATATGCCACATGTGCTCAAACCGCACCTCGCACCGCCGCACAAGCGTGACAAAAATCACCGTGGCAAAAATCGCATAGACACCCCGGTCATGAAGCTGCAGCGCGTAATTGCCCGCCACGGAGAGCCCGGTGCCCACCGAGCGTATATCTGCAAATGTAAATTCATTTCCCCGAAACAGATAGACAAAATAGTTGATAAACGCCACGCACAGCAGAAATATATGGCTGATCAGGCATGTGAGCGCCGGATTTCCCGTAAAAAGCTGCACGGTCAGATAGACCGCAAAGGCGCACAGCACATTCAAAGCAAGCATAAGATCCGATGTTCTGGAAAAATTCTCCGGTTCCAGAATGACATACTGCACCGTAAAGGCCGTAAACGCAGCCCCCGCCCCAAACAGAATCAGCGTCCACAGCCAGGGGAAGCGCTCGTCCAGCTCCACCGTAACGCTCTTTGCCAGGTAGTACAGGATCACAAATCCCGCCGCGGCTCCGATCCCAATGTCCACGTTGATATACAAAATCAGCGCCACAAGCAGCATAACCGCCAGCCATATATGATTCTTTTTACTGTATTCCAGTCTGATTCTCGTTTTCATATTCTCTTCCGGCTCCCCGATGTCTTTCTTCCGATGTCTTTTCTTTTTTGGATCATTCACGCCGAAAAATCCTCCTTTAGACTATACTGAAAAAATCCAGGTATGTAAACCAGGTATCAGCGCTGTTTTTCTTAAATTTTCTTAAAATTCGTTAAAATTTTGTTTCACACAGCCACTTTTGCCCCGCCGGACAGGCCGGTCACATTTTATTCACAAAATATTAAAGAAATACCAGGCAAAAAATAATTGATTTTCCGGGAGGATGATTATACTATAGGAATGTGAAAGGAAGTGACAATATGCCAGGATTCGCAACTCATTATCTGTTCGGCGTGGACGCATACAAAAAACTCGCCTCCACCCGCCTGAAGGACAACCTGAAAAAACAGCACAGCGCCTTCGCCCTCGGGCTGCAGGGACCGGATCTGTTTTTTTACTATCTGCCCTCCTACCTGCTGCATAAAAAAAATCTCGGCGCTCTGGCCCACGACAGCGACACCGGCGCTTTCTTCGCCAACCTGATCGCAGGCCGCAGCCTCTTCGCCGGACACCGGCGCCAGCTGGAAATCGCGGACGCCTATATACTCGGCTTTCTGGGGCACTACACCCTTGACTGCACCATACATCCTTATGTATACGCCCAGACCGGCTACACGCCGCTCTCGCCTCCGGGCAACCTGGAATACTTCGGCCGGCACGCCTACCTGGAGACGGAGATCGACAACATCCTGCTGCAGACCAGAAAGCATATATGCCCGTCCCAGTTTTCACAGGGAGCAACCATACGGCTCCGCCCTCTGCAGAAAAAGGTAATCGTGCAGCTGCTTGTCTACGCCTATCGGAACACTTACCCGGGAACACTCGCGGCAAACGTGCTTCTTTCGGGCGCACCGTTGTGGATGCGCCTCGGGACGAAGCTGTTTCAGGACCCAACCGGCCAGAAAAAAGTACTGGCGCGGCTCTTCGAGCGCATAACCCTCGGCCGGGCGTTTCTCTCCCCCATGGTTCCCAGCGACCGCTACCGCTTTATCCGGGACCCGCTGAATCAGCGCCGCCGGACCTGGAAGCACCCCTGGAGCAGAGCGGAGTCAGGCGCCACCTTTTCGGACCTGTATCAGAGAGCGCTGAACCAGTACATGACCCGCATTCAGGCCTACGCCGCCCTGGCTGCCGAAGGCTTCCCGGAGCAGGGGCTGCACGAATTTATGTCGGAATACGGCAACTGCTCGTTTTTAAGCGGAATGGCCTGCACATAATTTCTGCGCCCTGCTTCTATTGGCGGTTAAAAAATTCTTTTATCTGCGTCTCAACGATCTTCATCAGGCGCTTTCTCGCCTCCACGCTGGCCCAGGCAATGTGCGGCGTGATGAAAAGCTTCTGGCTGTCCGCGACGCGCCGCAGCGGATTATCCTCCCGCATCGGCTCCGCGGACAGCACGTCAAGTCCCGCGGCCGCGATCTCCCCCGCCTCCAGCGCGTCGGCCAGATCCGCCTCCACAACGATAGGCCCTCTCCCCAGATTCAGGAAAACGGCGCTCTCTTTCATTGCGGAAAACGCCCGCCGGTCCATCAGCCCCGCCGTCTGCTCATTCAGCGGCGCGTGAACCGACACAATGTCGGAGGACGCCAGAAGCTCCTCAAACTCTACCCGCTCATAGTCCGGCTGCACGTTCTTTCCCGATGTAGAATAGTAGATCACGCGACAGCCGAACATTCCCGCAATGTCCGCAACTCTCCTTCCGATCGCCCCAAGGCCGATCACTCCCCAGGTTTTTCCCGACAGCTCGTGAAACACATTGTCAAAATGGGTAAAGGTCACATCGTTCACATATTTGCCGGACTTCACATAATCGTCGTAGTAGCGCAGCTTCTCCGTCAGGTAAAACAGCAGCGCGAAGGTATGCTGGGCGACGGTCTCCGTGGAGTAGCCCGCCACATTGCGCCAGGCGATGCCCCGCCGGTCCAGGTAATCCTTATCCAGGTTGTTCGTCCCCGTTGCCGTGACGCACACAAGCTTTAGATTTCCGGCCTCGCCGACGGAGTATTCATCCACCTCCACTTTGTTGAGCACCAGCACGTCCGCGTCCTTCGCCCGCTCTCTCGCCTCCTCCTTCGTGGAGAAGCCGTACTTCACCACCTCGCCCAGCGCGTCAAAGCCCGACAGATCAATATCTTCTCCGATGGTCTTCGCGTCAAGAAATACAATCTTCATTTAATTATCCCTTCCAAAACGGTACACTGTTTTTGAGCGGTACTCCTTCCCCGCCTCCGTAACCGGTGAGACAAACGCCGGCTCGTTGACCGAGTTCGGGAAATACTGGGTCTCAAGGCACATTCCGCCGTGCTTCGGGTATATCACGCCACCCTTGCCCGGCTCCCCATCCACAAAGTTTCCGGTGTAGAGCTGAATGCCGATGCAGTCCGTGACAACCTCCATGCGGATGCCGCTCTCCGGTCCCTTTACCACCGCAGCTGTCCGCATCCCCTCGCCGTCCCTGTCAAGGACAAAATTATGGTCATAGCCGCTTCCGTAAGTGAGCTGAGCATTGTCGGCTCCGATATCCTGCCCGACGGTTTTCGCCACACGGAAATCAAACGGCGTCCCCTCCACCGGCGCAATCTCCCCCGTGGGAATTGCCTTCGCGTCGATCACGGGCGTATAATATGCCGCTTTAAGCTGCAGCGTGTGGTCTAAAATATCTCCGGAGGCATGTCCGTTGAGATTAAAATAGGCATGGTTCGTGAAATTGAACACCGTATCCCGGTCCGCCGACGCCCGGTAGGAGATTTCCAGCTCGTCGTCCTCCGTCACCTCGTAAGTCACCGCAAGCTGCGCGTTGCCCGGGAAGCCCTGCGCAAGGTGCGCATCCTCCATCGTAAAGGTGATCCGGCTCTTCGTATGCTCGCTCACGTCCCAGAACCGCTCCGACGTGCCCTTAAATCCGGAGTGCAGATTATTCTCATTGTCGTTTACATCCAGCGCATACGTCTCTCCTCCCAGATCAAACGCCGCGCCTGCAATGCGGTTGCAGTTGCGCCCCACCGTGGCGCCGAAATAACAGGTCTGTCTCTCATACTGCGCCGCGTCGTCGCAGCCAAGCACCACGTCCGTCATGCTGCCGTCCCGGTCCTTCACATACAAGGACACCAGCGCCGCGCCGAAATCCGTGATCTGCGCCCGCATCCCTCTGCAGTTTCCGATGGTGTAGAGAAACGCCTCTCTGCCGTCTGCCGTCCTTCCGAAATTAGTTTTTTCCATAGCATCCTCCTGT
>CATJJD010000204.1 GCA_949740385.1 uncultured Lachnospiraceae bacterium | reverse complement strand
GTATGGCGTGTAACCTCCAGTGGCTGGAAGAAAGAATGGTATTCTTCGCATCTGAACAGCGGGAAATCTATAATGCTGATAACGATTGTGCGTGGCAGGGCAGAATAGCCCTGTCCGGCAGGCAGTGCTGATGAAAACTCCCTTGCCCAGTAATACATGACCCTTTCCGGGTAGTCCCCCTCATTGCAGACCTGTACTTCCAGATCCACACGCTGACCGTTCACGGTCATATTGATATCCAATCTGCAGAATTTATCCCCCAGGTTCTCAGGCGGCATCTCAGGATTCCGTATCACAAACTGCCCGATCCCTTCCAGTGGTATTCCAAGCAGATCAGCCACCAGTTTCTTTAAAAGTTCCGGGTACAGTACAAACAGCATTTTGAATAATGTATCTGTCTTAAAAGTATATGCAAGTTTTCGCATGGCATCATCTCCCTTAAATTTTATCGTCTCCCTTATGGATAGTATAGCATACTGAATAATCGAATGCCATAAAGATTTTTGCGGACAGATTACCAGAAAAAGCTCCGATTGTCTGCAGTTTCGGTGATAAGCTACGGAACAAAGGCTTCCTTCAGACGAAATATGATTACAATCCCCCGGCAGCCCGGAGACTTTATGAGGCGCTTCTTATCACATACTTTTCTTTTTTGATGATTCGATACTCCGTCTCTGTATCAGGTGCCATACGCCTCCGTGTCTGATACGCTGACAGCAGGTGTTGTTTATCATTTCCGTCTGCTGCCCGGTACGATGCCGCTGTCGCGGTCATAGTGTATTCCAAACAGGGGTGGTTGAAAACAGGCCGACCGGTCCATGTGCATAGACTCATCTGGAAAAGTACACCAGCTTTCTCTATGTTGAGAATCCCGGTCTGATATGCTCTGCTGGAATCGCTTACTTCCCCCGCAAGGGAAGATCATAGTTTTGCTCAGGTTTTAATTCCAATATTATTTCCAGTTTCCCCTACACGGTCAGTTCGGTGTCATGGCTTTCCAGAATGATTCGTGTAATTATCCCTTCCAGTATGTATACAAAACAAAAAATTTTAAGAAAATTTTTCTGTTAAAGTATTGAAAGATATCGGCTTTTGCTATACAATAGATTCTATCATACAGTCTCCTTAATGTGTTTGGATTGGAAGTGACCGTATTTTGGGGTGGAACTGATATTATTAAAAACTGTATGATCGGGAAGTGGAGGTTTCTCTGCTTCCCTTTTCTGTTCAGAATGCTTTCGGTCTTTGGTAACGATAATTTTACACTGACAAAGTGTTGTTTTCGAGAACCTGTTTGTTACTTTCTCGTGTATTATCCGTTACTTATCTGTTACTTGTCTCCCCCCCTTCTTCTCAAATTTTTCTTCCCGAAAGCTCCACGAATCCGCATTTTTTCTGCCTTCCGCGGCATTCCCTTCCCTCCGATTTCCGGCCAAGGTAACTTACAAGAAATCCGGGAAAAAGTCTACCAAGACCTACAAGTGCGCGGTTACCGTTAAGAATCCGTCCAT
>CATJJD010000203.1 GCA_949740385.1 uncultured Lachnospiraceae bacterium | reverse complement strand
CGCTGGTAATTGCCGCTTGTCACAATACAGCAATCCGCCAGATCCACCTTTCGGATGTACGGTTCCTCGCTTTCGGTGTCCGGGTTCTGCACCCCGAGCCTCCACAGGCTCCCGTCCAGACGGGCTCCGACGGCACAGACATTTCCTCCCACGCTAAGGAGCAGATGCTCCATTCCCAGCTCTCTCGCGTACTCCGCGACCCGCTGCAGCGCATACCCCTTGCCGATGCTTCCCACATCCAGAGACATCCCGGGGTCCCTCAGATAGACCGTGGACGCCGCCTCGTCAATGACGAGCTCCCCAATGTCCGTGTGCTCCGCGGCTTCCCGGATCTCCTCCTCCTTCGGCAGGCGGGCCGAGGAAGGATTGTTGTTTCCCGCCTCCCGGTACTCGTGCCATACACGAAGCACGCTGCCCATGGCGATGTTGACCTGCCCGCCGGTTCTGTCGTACATCTCCACGCAGAACTGCAGCAGTCCGATAATCTCAGGGTCTACCGCAACCGGGCCGATCCCCGCATTGTCATTGATCGTTTTTATGTTGTTCACACCGTCATAATTGTGGTAAATATCGTAGAGCTCATGGTAGTACAGAAGCTTTTCCTTAAGCAGCTCCACCTGCTCTGTAAATGCCGCCTCGCTCGTTCCGTACCCTACAATATCAGTCTTCGTATCAAATACATTCAAAAAGGATGCCGTATAACGCGTCAGCTCCTTTGACGTATTATACCGCACTGCAATGGCAATCAGCACTGCAAAGACAATCACAATTCCGGCTTTTTTCATTCGATTCATAATTTTTCCTGTTTGAAAGATAAGGGGAGCGCGCGTAACGCGCTCCCCCCGTTATTTGATGCTTTCTGCCTGTTTTGCGCTGTTTACTGCCTTTGTGATGATAGTGTTGAAGTCCGTGATATGGATCGTCACGGAAGCCGCAAGGTCCGCGTCAGAAGGAACACCCTCTGTCACTGCCGTGCCGTTTACCTCATCCACGGTTTTGCCGACCGCATACTGCGCGTATGCCGCCGCCTGCTCGTTCCACTCTTTTCCGATGGAGGAAGCCGCCTTCATGCCGTAGCTGTCGCCCAGCGTGTTCTTGGAATCAACCGCCGCGTTGATGTCGGATGTAATCTTTCCGGATGCGTCAAAATTCACATCTGCCTGAACCGCGTCAATGACTGCGCTTGTGATATAGCCGTCCGCATTTACGGTCACCGCGGTAACGGTAGTGTAAGCCTCTGCAAGACCGTTCTCGTCTGCAGTTGCATCCTTCGACTTTGCAATGTTTGTCGTAACGCCAAGACCAAGCTTATCGCCCGGCTGCGCGCTCATCGGAACCGCATTGGCAACCGCCTGCGCAACAACCTCCTGGAATCCGCCGATGTAGAGGGTGCAGCCTGCCGCAAGATCCGCGTCCGCCGCCTTGCCTTCCGCAACCGCAATACCCTTCACCTCATCCGCCGTCTTGCCCACGCAGTAAGCCGCAAAAGCTGCCGCCTGCTCATTCCAGTCTTTTCCGATGGAGGAAGCCTGATTCATGCCGTAGTCTCGTCCCAGCTCGTTCTTCGTAGGGAAGTCCGCCGTAAGGTCCGCCGTGATTTTTCCGTCTGCCCCAAAGGTTACAACCGTCTGTGCGCAGTCAATCACGCACTCCGCAATCTTTCCGTCCGCGTCAACGGTGACTGCCGCGATCATTGCATCCGCCTGCGCAATGCCCTCCGCGTCCGCGGAAGCGTCAGCAGAGCTTTCCACGCCGGTCACAAGCGCAAGGCCTGTCTTTAAGGCGCCTTCCGTCGGTGTGCTGCCGGCCGTTCCGTCGGCTTCCGTTCCCTCGTCTGCCGGGACGTTCTCCGTCTCGCTGTTTCCGCCGGCCGTATCGCCGCCGGCCGTGCCGTTATCCGGCGTCTGGCTTTCCGTCGTTGTGTTGTCCGCGGTAATTCCGGCCACATCATCCGCCGTCCTGTTCGTACAGCCCGAAAGCGCGGACAACATAAACGATATCCCAAGTAATACTGCAAGTCTTTTCTTCATAAAGCTGTTCTCCCTGTTTTCTTTCACCATACCTTTGTAATCTTTAATAGCTGTCCGGCGGTATGGCCGGATAAATAACTATTTTTTCAGTCCGCAGTAGGACCTGTCCAGCAATTCCCCTAAAAGCTCCTCCTTCTGCCGGGAAAGCCCAAGCTCCGTTAATGCCGCTTTGGCTTTCCCGTAATAGCGCCCGGCAGTCCGATGGGTGAAATCGATACCTCCGCTCTTCTTTACTTCCGAGAGAAGCTCCTCCGTCGGGAGCTCTTTCGCCTCGGCCCGCGCTCTTAGCTCCGGCTGACTGCTGAAGGTATAGATAACCGGGAGGGTGATGACGCCCTGCTCATAGTCCAGCTGCACGTTTTTTTTGGCTGTATTCGCATCGCACTCGTAGTCGATGCAGTCGTCCGTCAGCTGGAAAATAATGCCCGTGTATCTGCCGAGCCTGCGGTAGAGGCGAAGCCTGTTCTCATCCTGTTCGCTGATTATGGCTCCCGCAAAATAAGATGCCTCAAACAGCGCCGCCGTCTTTCGGTTGATAATGCTTAAATAACGAAACATGGACAGACTGTAGTTGTAGTTGTTCATGTTCTGTCTGAGTTCTCCCATACAGATCTGCTGCACGTAGTCCGGCATGTCAACATTTCTGTATTTATCCTTATCCTCGACCTGTGCAAGCTCCCTTAACGCTGCCGCCAGCAGATAATCTCCGCATATGACGGCGGTTTTCTTTCCGAACCGCTTCTGCAGCGTCGCAATGCCTCTCCGCAGATTTGCATCGTCTATAATATCGTCGTGGACCAGTGTCGCCAGATGAAGAAGCTCGATTGCCGCGGCGAAGACCACCGCATCCCTGCAGATACATCCGTCCTCGTCCAGCGCACAGGCAAGCAACGCCCTGGCGCGGACAAATTTGCCGTGGGATAAGGTCAGGTGCGAGGTGCAGGTGCAAATCAGAGACGGCGCCGACAAAAGAACCCGGTCAATCTCTTCTTTCGTTTTTTCAAAGGCAGTTTGATAGTTACGTGACAAATCAGTCATTATAGAGATACCACCTCTTTACCCATTTTATGTTTTTCCAGTGCTTCTTTAAAAACGGTCCCACGTAATAGTCAAATCCGATTGTGTAGCCTGCGCCGACGAGCAGTGCAGTGCTTGCAAAGATCATCCAGACACCGTTTAAATACAGTCCTGTCGTTGTCAGGAACATAAACTGCAGGATGATGGAGACCGCCGAGCAGGGGAATGTAAACAGGCCGCCGATAAGCCCCAGTCCGATTGCCAGCTCCAGCAGCACAATGACAACCTGCATAAATACCTGCATGCCGTCGCTGGCCAGCACGATATTGTCGATGGACCAGTTCACAAACGGCACGTTCAGCTTAAATGCGTAGTCCGCCAGCGTGGAGTGTGCCAGCTCTTTTCCGCTTACGAATATGGTCTCAAACAGCCCGAAATCCCAGTCTAAAAGCAGAGTGCCGACACTTGCTGCCGTTTCCGCCGCCGCGGCGTCCGCGGTTGCGCCTGCCGTCGCATCCACCGCCGGGGCAAGGCCGAAATAGCTTCGTATAATCGAGTCGTACCAGCTGTCCGCATAACCGAAGAAATCTTTAAGCATCGGTTTCTCAAACCAGCCCTCCACGATCTTCATGACCGCCTCAAACACCCACACCGCGCCAAGCCACAGCCGAAGCGGCACGAGAAGAAAGCTCGGCGTCCGGTTGGAGAAATGCCCTCCTACAAAGCTTCTCCTGTTTCGGATGGTAAAGATCTCATGGGTCAGGTAGCTCCACACCTTCGCCCAGCCCATAACCTGTATAAAGTATATAATGTTGATAAAGTGCTTTGCAAACATGGCGAAAAACGAGACAAAATTTATCTGGTGACTGGCCAGACCGCCCCTTGCGGTTCCCCAGCGGCCGCCCACGCACACCATAATGCCGTGGAACTTCGGATTGTACTCCTCCATGCTGCCCTTTTTCGTGACTGCGGCCGCAATATTGTTTGCCGCGGTGTCCGCGCTGTGCTCCGCATTCTCAACCATCTGCGGTACCGGGCGCTCCTCACCCGGAGCCGTGTAAAACATATTGTCACCGATCACATACACATTCTCGTGATCGACGCTTCTTAAACAGGAATCAACCTCGATTCTTCCTCTGCCTGCGCTCTTAAGCTCCTTTGCCGCGTCCGCCGTGATCTCTGCGCTCTCGATACCGGCGGTCCAGATTACGGTGCCGGCCGCGTACTGGCTGACCGAATCCTTCTGCTTTAACCGGATGAAGTTCTCTCCCACGCCCACCACGCTGGCGTTCATCACCACGTCCACGCCCATCTTCGTGAGCCTGCGCTCCACCCTGCCGGAGAGCTTCTCCGGGAGAACCGGCACCGGACGGGACAGTCCGTCCACGTCCACAAGCTTTACCTCTTCCCGCTTAATGTGGAACCGCTTACACAGAATCGGCACGTACTCCGCCAGCTCTCCGATCATCTCAACGCCGGTGAAACCTGCGCCCACCACATAGAAGGTCAGAAGCTCCCGCCGCTTCTTATCGTCCGTCTCGTCTGCGGCAAGACGAAAGCAGTCGTGAATGCGGTCTCTCAGCCGCACCGCGTCATCATAGGACCAGAGTGTGTAGCTGTGTTCCTCTGCGCCCTCCACCCCAAAATAGGTCGGTTTGGAACCAGCTGCCAGAATCAGGTAGTCGTAGGAATACGCACCGTTCTTTCCGACGACCTTATTTTTCTCAAATTGAATACCGGTCACGGTATCCAGAACAACATTGACTTTTCTCCCCGCAAAAATCTGTTCCAGATTCAGCTTAACACTTTCCTCACCTACACGGCACGCCGCAACCTCGTGAAGCTCTGTCAGCATCGTGTGGTAAGGGTGCCTGTCGATCAGTGTGATCTGAGTGTCTCCGGCAGCCCCCTGCTTTCGGAGCTTTTTCTCAAGCTTTTTAGTGGCCAGAACGCCCGCGTAGCCGGCGCCAATCACTACGATGTTCGTCATGATTTTCTCCTTCTCCATTATTCATATTTTTCTGTTTCAATACTCATTTCTGCCCCAAATCAGATTGAAAGAAGATAATATCATATTTCTGTAAAAATGCCAATAACATTTTCACCTGATACAGCTTTTCCTGTTATTATCTTCCTGCATCGCCATATTCACTATAGTATAAGCATATTTCACAAATTGTACTATTGCAAATTTCTGAATGCGGTGCTACAATGGCTTCTGGCAAATAATTCATAACCTCTGAAAATATAAAGGAGCTTTCATGATTAAAAATTTTTTTAAATACGTCGAGATTATGACTAAAATTACCAGTGTATTCGCTTTTCTGATTACACTGGCATTTTTATTTTACTCCGGACAGCCCGTCAATGCCCGCCTGACGGCGGTGTTCTTCTTATCCATGTTTCTTTTTGATCTGACGACAACCGCCATCAACAACTACATCGACAGCAGAGACTACCCGGAAATGCTCCCGCTGCCGAGGCGTCCTGCCCTGATTGCCATATTTGTCATGTTTGCGGTCAGCGCGGGACTGGGCCTGTATCTGGCCTGGTGTACGGACGCTGTCGTGCTTATCACAGGCATACTCTGCTTTGCGTGCGGCGTCTGCTACACCTACGGGCCGGTGCCGATCTCGAGGCTTCCGCTGGGAGAAGTGTTCTCCGGCATTTTTCAGGGCACGCTGATTCCCTTTCTGCTTTTCTACATGAATGCGCCAAAAGGAACGCTCCTCACGCTGACCTTCGCCTCCGATGCGGTCACCCTCACCGTTGTGCCGTTTGAATTGCTCACGCTGCTTCTGCTGTGCGTTGTTCCCACATGCCTCACCGCCAACATCATGCTGGCCAACAACATCTGCGATGTGGAGGCCGACGTGAAGGCAAAGCGGTTTACACTGCCCTTCTTTATCGGGGTAAAACACGCGCTTGCGCTCTTTGCCGGCCTCTATTATATCGCATATCTCGCGCCCTGTCTCATGGTAGTTCTTGGAATGCTGCACCCGGTTTGTCTTCTGTATCTTCTGACGTTTCCGGTCATACAGAAAAACATCAGCGGCTTCTGCAAAAAGCAGATAAAATCGGAAACGTTTATTACGGCTGTTCAAAACTATATCGTTCTGATGAGCGCGTACTGCTTTTCTGTTTTTCTTGGGGGAGTCGTCAGGAATTTTTAATAAATGATGCTGAACGCTGCCGTGTGATTGAAAATATTTGTATTGCAAAATGAGGATTCCCTTCAGATATGACGAGAATGCCGCTGCAGAAGCGTTCCTTTCTGCAGCGGCATTTCAGCTGTCTGTTCTGTTTACTGCAGGTGTGCGTCCCACATTCCGCAGAACGCGTCCACCGGGCTTTCTCCCTTAAATTCGCTTCGGCCCGCCAGCTTGTCGACAAGTGCGTCCAATACGGTGTCCGTGGAATTGTAGGTATTGATGTAGGTGCGGATGCGCGGTACGTCCGCCAGATGGTACGGGTTCTCCAGCGAGATAAATACGGTCGGCACATCGTGAATGTAGATCGGGCAGTCCGCGCCCATGGGCTGCGCCCACTCCAGGCGGACGACGGTCTGGTTGGACTTTGTCGCCAGATTTGCCACGTAAATGAGCAGATCGTAGCGGTCGATCACATCGGACATGGGAGCCTCGATCCCCTCAAAGCCTTCTGCCGGCCGGAACACATCGACGGAAAAGCCCTCGTTTTTAAGGCGCTCCACGACTGCACCCACCCGGCTGGCAACGCCGAAGGCCAGGTCGGTTGCGCCGGATTCCTTCGGGTAGACGAGGATGCGCGGGTAGCGCTCCGGAGTTATCGGAAACAGCCCCTCCTCCTGCTTGACGAGCGTGACGGAGGAATCCGCCACCGCTTTTGCGGCCAGAAGATGCTCGCTGCAGCCAACCACCGCCCGGGCTTTTGTAAGGCTCGGAATCAGAGTGCCGTTTTCCCGTTTTTCCGGAAGGCCGAGGGCCGCCTTTAACGCCAGCACCCGGACAACCGCCTCGTCGAGACGCTGCGGGCTGATGACGCCAGTCTCCACAGCCTTTCGGATATATCCGAGGTCCTCTTCCATATTTTTCGCAAAGAGAATCATGTCGCAGCCCGCGTTGATGCAGGTTGGAAGAGCCTGCTCCCTGGACATGGCGCAGCCGAGTCCCGCCATGGCGGAGGAGTCCGTGATGATCGTGCCGTTAAAGTGCATCTGTCCCCGGAGAAGATCGGTTAAAAGCTCCTTCGAGAGCGCGCCCGGCAGAATCTCTTCGTCCTTCAGGGACGGGTTGAGCCGTCTGCTCCAGGCCGGCTGCATAATGTAGCCCGCCATCAGCGTCAGCGCTCCCGCGTCGATGCACTTCTGGTAAGCATGTCCGTAGGTTTCCATCCACTCGTCCGCGTCCAGGGAATTGACCGAAGTCACCAGGTGCTGGTCCCGCTCGTCCACGCCGTCTCCCGGAAAATGCTTAATGGAGGCGGCGATTCCATGCTTCTGCAGCTCTGTCACATAGGCTGCGCCCATTTCCGCAACCCGATTCGGGCAGCTGCCGTAGGTTCTCGTGTTGGTGATCGGATTTCTCCAGTTCATGTCGATGTCGATAACCGGGGCAAAGGCATAGTTCATGCCAAGAGCATCTGCCTCCCGGCCGATCACCCGGGCGAGAGCCGCCGCGTTTGCCGTGTCCGCCGTGGCCGCCACCGACATCTGGCAGCCGACCCGCGTTCCGGTCTCACAGCACTGGTCCATGCCGGCTTCCATGTTTCCGGCAATCAGAAACGGGATTGCGGCATTTTTCTGAAGAACCTCGGCAAGCCTTACAAGCTCCTCGTCCTTCATGGTGCGGCACATCAGGCCGCCGAACCCGCCGGCAGCGATCTGCTTTAAGTATTCCTCGTTGTCCGTGTATGCAATAGTGCAGAAGATCTGCCGGATTTTCTGCTCCGCAGTCATCGCGCCCAGGGTGTCGAAAACCCAGTCCGTCTGCTTCGGATTCAGGCTGTACGGCGCGCGGGCCGTCATTTCTCTCAGTTTCTGGTAAGACATCAGGCTGCTCCCTCCTCTTTTAATCGTTTACTCCGTTGACAGTGCTCCTTCCAGCGCGGCCACTGGGCGGTTAAGGTGTAAAAGGCCAGCATAAAGGTTCCGATGATGATGGACTGCCATCCGCCGGAGCCAAGGCCGATGCAGCTTAACCCGTAGTTTAAGATGGCCATTCCCATGGAGGCCAGCACCACGCCCAGGGCGTCCACGCTCACCGCTCCCACAAAGATTCCCATGTAGGCGGGGATGATGTTGGAAAAAAGCGTGTTTGCCGTGGACAGTCCCGCCTGCGGCGCAACGGTGTTGTTTGAGCCGTAAATTGCGGCGGCACAGCCGAGCAGCAGGCCGCACATAAAGAAGGTCTGGAGTACATTGCGGTTTTCCCGGATACCGATGTTGACGCCGGCCTGCTGATTGTTGGAGAGAAGCTTTGCGCGCTTTCCCGGCACGGTCAGGTAGCAGTACACAAGAAAGACTGTTACTGCCAACGCCAGCACGATCAGTATACAGGGCATACGGCCGAAAACGGTGAGCTTTGTGTTGCTCATCATGTTAAGACCTTCCGCGTCGTATACGAGATAGGTGAACGATTCATATAAGAGGGCCACGCCGATGGTGCAGATCATAATCGGAAGCCGGCCCAGGATGTAGACAACGCCGGTGAAGGTACTTAAGGCCGCTCCGATTACAATGCACAGCAGAAGGTACAAAAGGGGAGAGAGCGCAAGGTCCAGCGACAGGTTGCCCGCCAGAATAGCGGTGAGCACCATCGTCGCGCCGCCGGAAAAATCGAATCTCCCGTTTTTGATCTGCGTCCAGATGGCGAGGGCCGCGACTCCCGTCATGGAGGTATTGACCAGAACGGTGCGCCACATATCCCGGTTCAGCCCGAAATAGGTGACTCCCCTGCTGTGTGTGATCAGGTACATCACCACATAGATCACCAGAGGAAACAGTATGGTCAGGAAAAATCGTCTGATAAACTCAAAGGCTTTGTTCGTTTTCATAATGTACTCCGTTCCTTCACATTACAGTGACTATTTCAGATCGTCCACACCCATGTGGCTGATGGTCTCAACCAGCTTTGCGTAAGTGGCATCCGGGTTGTAGGATGCGCACAGCTGTACCACCTCCTCGCCGCTCAGGAATGCTTTGGAGTAATCCGCGGTGTAGTAGATGGATTTGTCGACAACGGCCTTCATGTCCTCGTCGGAGAGCAGCATCATCGGGGAGCACTCCACCCGCTCGGTTGTCTTTGGCAGATCGCTGTAGACGGTTCCGTTTAACCGGTCAATCAGAAGGCAAAGCGGGTAGACGATAGCCTCCGGTGTGGAGAACATGGTTCCCTGGTAGCACTGATTTCCTGCGGAGCCGAAGTTGTCGGTGTCGTCCGTTCCCTCAAAGCCCGTCGTGTAGAGCTTGATGTCCGTCTTTCCGTTTGCCACCATCACCGGGTAAACCATGCCGGCGCCGGCCGCCAGTGAGAACAGGCAGTCCATATCCGGATGCTCGCTGAAATAGGTGTCCTCAAGCGGGGCGAAGTTCAGCTCCACCGGGTCTGCCACGGTAATCTGATCTGCGGCGTCTGCGGTTGCGTTGTAAGCGTCGATCTTTGCCTTAAACGCCTCCGCGCCGGCGGTCTGGTTCGGGTACGCGTAGGAAGGGAAGATGACAACGCCTATGTTTTTGTAGCCCTTCGCGATGATCTCGTCCGCAACGGCCTCACAGTACGGCGTCACGTCCGCCATGCCGTCGCACACGGTGCCGAGGAAATACTCGTTACCGAAGGTCTCGTCGAATGCGGTGTTCATGCTCTGATTATAGTCGCAAAGGAAGCCCGCCAGGTATACCCCTGCAGACTGGCATTCCTGCACGATGGATGTGGTGCCCATATCCGCAGTCATAATGATTCCCTCGCAGCCGGAGGAGATCAGGTTCTGAATCTCGGAGAGGTTCGTCGCCTCGTCGTAGGTGCTTAAGGTTGTAAAGACGAACTCGCAGTCCACGGCGTCCGAAATGCCCTCGCAGTAAGCCTTGACTGCTTCCACGCCCTTGCCGGAGTCGGTGTAGAGGCCCACGCCGATTTTGTGATGCCTGGTCTCTGCGGACGCGCCGCCTGTGCTGTCCTGCGCGCCGCCGTTACTGTCGTCTGCCGCGCCGCCTGTGCTGTCGGCTGCCTGTGAGCCGCCGGACGGTTTTTTGCCGCCGCTGCTGTTTCCGCAGGCTGTAAGGCCGCCGAAGGCCATTGCAGCGGCCAGCAGGATTGCCATGGTTTTTCTGAATTTTCCGTTTCTCATGTTAAAGTCCTCCTTTTTCTCAAATTCACTGGTATTTGCATGAATTTGTTCCTCTATATTGACCGCCTGTGCGGTAATATACAAATGCAGCTGCTATCGGGGCAGTACGCCTTCCCGCTTGCGGCAGGTGATGAGAATGACCGCCAGAAATACAAGTGCCTTGATCACATACACATGGGACGTGTCCACGCCGGAGAGCGTCAGCCCGTTGGAGAGTATCACGTAGGTGAAGGAGCCGATCAGAGAGCTGCTGATGCGGGAGCGCATTCCGCCGGAGAGCGGCATTCCGCCAAGGAGCAGCGCCACCATAATGTCCATGGCGTACCCGGTTCCCGTTCCCTTGCCGGCGGAGCCGGTGCGGGCGGTGAGGAACAGCGCCGCCACTGCGATGCAGATTCCGAAAAATATGTACGCCAGCACCTTCCATTTTGTGACGCTTACGCCGGAGAGCTGTGCGGCTTTCTCGTTCGCGCCGATTGCGCGGGTATATTTGCCCAGCTGCGTGTAGTTGTACAGGCAGACCGCAATCACGGCGATGACGGCGATGGCGGTCACCATGGCCGTAATGCTTTTCAGAAAGCTCATATCGTACTGAATTCCCACGCTGTTTGTGTCCACCCACTCCATCAGAAGCATCTGCACGCCCCCGAAGATGGAGTTGAGAAATATGGATGTGACGATGGAGGGAAGCCCCAGCATGACGGACACATAGCCGTTGATCAGTCCGCATATGAGCGCCAGTGCCAGAATCGTCGCAAATCCGAGCAGGAGAGAGCCTGTGGCGTTTGTAATTAAAATGCAGAGTATACAGTACACGCCTACCTGTGCGCCGACGCTTATGTCCATGTAGCCCATGGAGTAGATAAATATGGCTCCCATGGCAAGTATGGCGTAGACGCAGGCCGCCTGGATCAGAATGCCCACATTGTAGGCGCTGAAAAGTCTCCCTTTGCTCAGAATAGAAAAGACGATAAGGCACAGCGCCAGACCGCCGTAGCTGAGCAGGCTGCCGCTGTGCGCGCGCAGCCGGTCGTTCTGTATTAGTTTTTTCACGGTTCATCCTCCCTGTATCGGTCGCTAAATCATATATTCGATGATGTCCCCCTCGGTCAGCGTCCCGGAGCGGGAAAATTCTTTTGCGATCTGAAAGTCCTTCATGATAATCAGCCTGTCCGCCATGCCGATCAGCTCCGCCATCTCCTCGGAGATCATCAGAATGGCTTTGCCCTCCTTTTTCATGTCGTAAATGAGCTGGTACATGGCCTGCTTGACGCCGATGTCCACACCGCGGGTCGGGCAGTCCATAATGATAATATCGCTTCCCTTCGCGATCCATTTGGCAAAGGACACCTTCTGCTTGTTGCCGCCGGAGAGGGTGCTGACCCACTGTCCGCCGTTCTCGCACTTGATGGCCAGCAGGCGGATCTGTTCGTCTGCCAGCCTTCGCTCCCTCGCCGGGGGAATAAAGGCGGCCTTTTTAAGATCCGGCAGGGACGGCATCACGATGTTCGTGCTGATTGCGCCCTCGAGAATCAGCGCCTCCTGATCGCGGTTTTTGGAGATGTAGCCGATGCCCGCCTGCACCGCTTTTGCGGTGTTTAAGATTTCCCGGCCCCGGCAGAGCACATGCCCGTGGTCGAGATGCTCAAGCCCGAAGGCCATGCGCCCGATCTCGTGCATACCGCAGCCGGAGAGCCCGCCGATGCCGATGATCTCCCCCGCGTGAAGCTGCAGGGAAAAGTTTTTGATGTTCGCATTGGAGACATTTTTGTATTCCAGCACAACCTCGTCGCCGTGGGAGCCGTCGCAGTCGCTGCGGTAAAATTTGTCGCCGATATCTCTGCCCACCATGAGCTGTCTGATTTTGTGGATGCTGTCGGGCTGCTTCATCTCCTCTTTTGTGATGACGCCCCGGATCTCCCCGTCCCGCAGAACCGTCAGAATGCTGCAGTGCAGAAGGATCTCGTCCAGATCGTGTGAGATAAAGATGACGGCCTTGTTTTCTGCCGCGAGCTTATCCATCAAGCGGTATAAAATTTCACGACCTTCAAAGGAGAGGGCGGTGGTGGTCTCGTCCACCACAAGAATTTCCGTCTCGTCGGTGACGGCTCTTGCCAGCTCGATCAGCTTGCGGTCCTCAAAGCCGTAGGCGTTGACGGAGTCCTTCCCCCGCATGTGGGTAAGGTTAAATTTCTGCAGTATTTCGTCCGCGGCCCGGTTCATCTTTTTGCTGTTGACAAAGCCCAGGGTGGAGAAATGATTTTCCTGCCCCGCGAAGAGGTTTTCCGCCACGGAGCAGTTCGGGATTGTGTTGGCCTCCTGCAGGATCATGGATATGCCCCCCGCCTGGGCTTCCACCATGGAGGCGGGCTTCCATGGCTTTCCTTTGAAGCGCATCTCCCCGGAGGTCGCCTCCTGCATGCCGGCGGCAATCGAGGTAATCGTCGATTTTCCGCTCCCGTTCTCCCCGATCAGCCCGTGAATCTGTCCGCGGCGTATCGCAAGATCCACGTCCTTTAAGGCCGCAATGGGGCCGAAATTTTTGTTCATTTTTTTGATTTCCAGTAATAGCTCTTCCACAGCGCTCACTCATCTCCTTGCCTCTTAAAATCTCCTGCGTTTATCATAGCGGAGAAACGGCGGGGCGGCAACGCATCCAGCGTGCGCAATTAGTGCAGATTGATGTATTTCTTTTGTGTGCCATGACATATTTCGTGCAAAAGATCATGAAAATGAGGTCAATTCCATGATCTGACAGCAACAGATTGCACAATTTGTTTGACGATTAGCGGTTAATGATATATGATTGGCAAAAAGGGGGCAAACGTATGGAACAGAGGCATGAGATCATACCATTTTCAAGCAGAGTGCCGGGCCGGGTATTTCTGCACCGGCTGGGGAGCGTTCCCAAGCACTGGCACCGCAGCATTGAGCTTTTGTTTGTGCTGTCCGGCACCGTAAACATCGTGGTGGACGACAGGAGCTATACGCTCGGCAGCACCGACGTGATGATCGTCAACTCCCTTGCGACCCACGAGCTGTACGGGCAGGAGGCGGAGATGGTGGCGTTTCAGATCAACCTGTCGAAGTCTCCGGTCTTCGACGTATACAAAAACGCCTGCTTCGACTGCTGTTCCGCGGGGGACAGCCACAAGGAGCGCTACGACTATCTGCGGCATCTGCTGGCGAGGCTGATTAAGGTTAACTCCATGGAGGAGAATGTGCTTTTGTCCCACTCGCTGATTTCGCTTCTGCTCTATGAGCTGGTGAGCAATTTTCAGGTGCCGCAGCCGGAAGGGAGCGCGGTGCGGCAGAAAGCGCTCCGGCAGATGGCGCAGATTACGGACTATATCCGGGCACATTTTGACGAGGGGATCGGGCTTTCCGATGTGGCGGAGCAGTTTCACTTTTCCCAGTCGTACCTGTCGCGGTTTTTTAAGCAGAACATGAATATGACGTTTACGGAGTATTACAACAGGCTCCGGCTGGAGCATGCGGTCAATGAGATGCTCACGAGCAGTGAGTCCATCGCGGACATTGCGGCTCACAACGGGTTTTCCGACGTGCGGTCTTTTGTGTCGCTCTTTAAGAAGCATTACGGGATGCTGCCAAGCGAGTACCGCAGCCGTCACTCCTCCGTGATCCCGGCGGACAAAATGCGCAATGAGATCAACTATCTGACGGTCACATCCTCCACATCCCTGTCGGTGCTGGCGAAATACCTGGAGGAGGATGCGTACCGGCCAAAGGACCGCGAAAAGCGCCTGCCCTTAAGGCGTCTGGACATCGGCAGCGTGCCGGCGGGCGGCCAGGGGCAGGCGCTGCGGCACACCTGGCGAAACGTCTGCTGCGTCGGGAGCACCAGGGAGCTTCTCTATGCCGACGTGCAGGAGATGATTCGAAAAATGCAGCGGGATATGCCCTTCTCCTATGTGAAATTCCACGGGCTTTTGTCCGACGACATGATGCTCTACCATGAGCTGAAAAACGGAGAGATCTCTCTGAGCTTTACGGTGCTGGACAAGGTATTTGATTTTCTGCGGAGCGTGGGGCTAAAGCCGATGATGCAGTTTTTTGTGATGCCGCAGGAGCTGGCCGGGGACCCGGACAATCAGAGCTTTTTTGTGCGGCAGAACACGAGCCTGCCGAAGGATATGGACCGCTGGTGTGCGCTGATTGTCGGCGTGGTTCGCCACTGCATCGAGCGCTACGGTCTCGCCGAGGTGCGGACCTGGCCCTTTTCTCTCTGGAACGAGCCGGACACGAATCCCGATATGTTCGGCTTCGGCTTCGAGCACCAGGAGGATTTCCTGGAGTTCTACCGCCGGACGTATGCCGCGGTAAAGGGCATCGACGAGACCTTTATATTCGGGTCGCCCTCTCTTTTGTTTCTTCCGGAGGACCCGCTGCACTGGTATCAGCCGTTTTTTGACTTCTGCAGGAGAGAGGGCTGTGTGCCGGATTTTCTGAATATTCATTTTTATGACGATGATATTGAGGTGGTGGAGGGATTTACCGGGGGAACCTCGATTGTCAACCGGCTGTCGGCGGACGAGCATTCCTTTGCCCGCTATATCGACATGCTGTACGAGAACCTGGACCGGTTCGGGCTTCGGGGAAAGCCCATCTACATGACCGAGTGGAACCTGACGGTGAGTCACCGCAACCTGATTAACGACACATGCTTCAAGTCCTGCTACCTGACGAAAAATCTGCTGGAAAACTACGACCGACTGGAGTCCTTCGGCTACTGGTCGCTGACGGATTTTCTCGGGGAGCTGCAGCTTCCGCAGCAGGTCTTTCACGGGGGGCTGGGCATGTTTACCTTCAACGGAATTCCCAAGGCCCACTACAATACCTTCGTGTTTGCGTCGCGCCTCGGCGACGCGGTGCTGTCACGGGGAAGGGGATGGTTTCTGACGAGAAGGAGTGCGGACGATGCGGCGGTGCTTCTGCTGTACAACTATCAGCACTACGACCGGATTTTTTCTGCGGGGGAAGTGTTTGACATGACGCCGGCAAAACGCTACACGGCGTTCTCGGAGCTTATGGAGCTTGAGGTTGTTCTCACATGGACCGGCCTGCCCGGGGAGCGGTACCGGCTCAGGGAGACGTTTGTCAACCGGGAGTGGGGCTCCTCCTTCGACGCCTGGGCGGCCATGGGTGCGCCGGACAGTCTCACCGCGGAGGATGAGGCGTATCTTGCGGCGCGGGCGCAGCCGGGCAGACAGGTTCTGGAAATAAAAACCGCCGGCGGCACATACGCGTACCGCCGGCGGCTGAAGCCGCTTGAGGTACGGCTGGTGGAACTGATTCCGGTTTAGTTATTTATCTGGACTGCTCTGCCAGCCACTCGAAGAGTGTCTGTCCGCTGCCCTTTGCGTCCGTCGTCTTGCCCTCGGTGTAGTCGTTGTCGACGGTACACTCGTTGTTAAAGACGTAGATCCATGAGAAATGTCCGTAGTAGACATAGGGGTTGCCGTCCATTCCCGTGTATTTTCCGGAAGTGTCGTGCACGTTCGTCCAGTAGGTAAAGTGGAGATTCTTCGCTCCGGCTTCCTGCAGCCGCTTGTAGGTTGGGATTGTCGTCGTGGCAGGTACAACCGTCATGTCGTCGGAGGAGTGGGTGAACCAGATCGGCAGATCCCTGATGGACTCGATCTGTTCGTCGCTGATAAACTCGTCCGCGTATGCCTGGCAGACCGGATATGCAGCCGCAAAATAGTCCGGGTAGCTGAGAATCATGTTCATGGTCATGTATCCGCCGTTGGAGCATCCGCCGATGTAGATCCGTTTGGTGTCGATTCCCGGATGCACCGCCACGTAGCTCTCGATCAGCTCCATCAGTGTCTGGGTGTACATGGATGTCGGATTTTCCGCGCTCAGCTCATAAGGAGTTCCCGTCGCGTTCATCCAGACGGTCGGCGTCTGCGGAATGAGCACGTAAGCGCCGCCCATAATGTTCTGGAAGGTCTCGTCCGCGAAAGAGCACGCCTTGTTTCCCATCATCGGAACTCTGGTGTCCTTTCCGCCCTCGCCGGCTCCGTGCAGCCAGATCAGGAGCGGATGGCTCTCTTCATCCTGCGGCTCGTAGCTGGAGTAGCAGATGCTGTCGTTGTCCAGACCGTCCTCCAGAATGGCGGCTGTCTCGGTGGTGTAGCACTGGTCGTGCGTGAATTTGTCCACAACCGGCATCCGGCACAGGTTTTCGTCCTTTGCGCTGCAGATGGTTTCGACGCCGTTTTCACCGATGTAGGTGACGGAATAGCTGCAGTCCAGCAGCACGGCAAAGCCAAGTCCCGACTCTGTCTCCATGCCGGCAGCGTTTCCGTAGCCCTCCTCCGGCGCGACAGTCATTTCAAGGGTTACATACTGAGAACTGCCGTCCACGGCATTGCCCTTCTCGTCGGAGAGGTAAACGTTCTCGATGTTTCGCTCGCCCTCGGCGGTTTTGGAGTCCTCGGGTGTAAAGGTCTGATAATTCATTTCCTGTACCACATTGTCGGTTCCCGCGTAGGTGCGGCGGACACTGGCCTTAAAGGATTCCGGAGCGGCGGACGCAAGCTCGCCGTCGAAGGATACCACAAGCTTTGTGACTGCCGGGCCCCAGTCGCAGCACTCGATGACGGTGCCGTAGGAGACCGGTGAGGCGGCCGGGCCTTCCGAAGTCTGTGTGTCGGCCGGCTGTGAGTCCGGCTGCTGTGAGTCCGGCTGCTGTGTGTCTGTTGTCTTTTGCGTGTCGGCGCCGGAGCCGGCCGGCTGATTGGGCGAACCTCCGCAGGCGCTGCACAGAAGTGCGGACAGCGTCAGAACGCTTAACAATTTTATTTTTTTATTCATAACGATTCCCCTGTTGAAAATGTTTTTGAAAAAGCCGGCGGTACTTTTTGGTACCGCCAGCCGTAAAGCTAACGCTGTAAGTAGCGATCGAGGGCTGCCTGCTGGAGCTCCACGCAGCGCTTGTAACCCATATCCTCAATGGTCTTCATGTAATTATCCCAGTCTGCGCCGTTGATGTCAAGCACGCCGGAGATAAACTGGCTGGATGCTTCCTGTACGTAGGTGTTGATGTCCGCATTGTGGGAAGCAAACTCAACGTTCTCTTCGCTGGTAAGCGACATAAATGCCGGCATTACCCAGTCGTCAAGGTGATCCGGGGCGGCCCAGATGTCGTAGGATTCAAGATCCTTCTCACTTACCATGATCAGCTCTCTCGTCCAGTCGTAGTTGCTCGGAATCTGGGACGGAACCAGGGTCTTTGAGATCAGAGCCTGGGAGACCGTCAGACCGTCCGGGTTGTTTAAGATCTCGTCCGTGAAAGCTACGCTTCCGTCTTCGTTGTAATTGAAGGTCTTGCCCTCGATACCGTAGTTTGCAAGCGCCATTCCCTCCTCTGAGAACAGGTAATCGATCCACTGCATTGCGATTTCCTTGTACTCGGAATCCGCGGAGATTGCAAGACCGCCGTTTGCGATGTGTGTGTCCGCAATACGGATGTGGGTCGTGTCGTCCTTGTTGAGCTTCGGTCCTGCGAGAGCCTTTACTACCATGCCAGGAACGCTGGATTCATACATGGAAGCCATTGTGTACATGGAGTACCATACGCCGGACTGCTCGGTGGTGACAAGCTCAGTGTCCACGAAGAACGGAGAGTCTGTCATAAAGTCCGGATCAATCAGGCCCTTTACATACCAGTCGTGCATTTTGGCAAGGTATGCGCGCCACTCTTCGGTTGCGTAGCCGGCAACAACCGTGCCGTCCTTATTAAAGTAGCTTCCGTTTACGCCAAAGCCCGCAGCCAGCTCGCCGAAGGCGAAGTTTGCGGTGGAGCTTAAGGCGAGCGGTGCGTAGCAGCCCTTCTTCTCTTTAAACTGTGTCAGAACGTTCTCCAGATCATCGTAGGTCACCGGAGTCTCAAGACCGAGCTCGTCAAGCCAGTCCTGGCGGATCTGCATACCTACCCACGGTCCCTGCGGCTCGGTGTTGAGGATGTAGATGATTGCGTTGCGGCCGGAGTCGGTTACCGTATTCTTCTCAAATTCCGGATCCGACGTGCGGATCTTGTTGTAGTTGTAGAGGTATGTATCCATGTACGGGGTCAGATCCAGGTAGTACCCGTCCTCGACCGCCGCGTCCAGGCCGTCCGGATACATAGCCGGCATACAGATCATGTCCGGAAGCTCGCCGGAGGAGATCATCAGGTTGTAGGCGGTGGATTCCTCCCCGGAAGGCGGAACGTCGAACTCAAGATGTACGTTGGTTCTTTTCTCCATCTCCTGGAAAAATTCACTCTCATTGTAGTCGCTTAAAACGGTGAAGAAATTGGCGTCGGCCGTGAGCCAGATCTTTAAGGTTACGGGTTCCTCCGAGAGCGGAAGCTTGATGGTTCCGTCGTACTCTCCTGCGACAAGCTCGGTTCCGCCCGGAATGCTGCTGTCGCTGCCGCCCTTGCCAGGGCCGCCGCATCCGGCTGCCAGACCTGCAAGCAGTGAGGCGGTAAGCAGGATACTTGTGATTTTCTTCTTTTTCATAGCATTTCTCCTTTTTGCCGTATCTTTTTTCCGAAATCATTCGGTTGCATCTAACATAGCCCGAAATTGGGGAATTGAAAAGCGTCAAAAATCTTTTTTGCTGTATTTTCTATGTTTTCTTCGGATACCATTTTTCACATGCGCGTCAAAAATATGGATTTGCCCCCTTTTTCCTTGAGGCGCCGATGCTGCTTTGGTATAATGGACGGGTAACGTCATTTTCAGCATTTTATTCTGCAAAGGAGCGCCTACTTATGACTGCAGGGGAAAAAAACAAAGCATGGCCCATTCATCTGAACCATCAGATTCTGGTATTTGTGAAGGAGCATAAGTTTCTTTTTTTCACCTATCTTGTCGTTCTGTTTATACCGTTTACTGCATTTTTGTTTTGTATATTCAATGCGAACAATATTATGCGCAGGGATGCGCACCAGTATCAGAGCAGCATATTAAAGCATGAGAAGTCGATCTGCGACAACATGCTGCGCAACGGAAGAATCGCGGCTGCGACGGCGTCGGTCAATCCGAACACGCTGCAGCTGAAACAGGAGAAGGCCTATAACCCGAAGGACATGCTCTGTGTGTCCAATCTTTCGGAATCGCTCTCGGACCTTAAAAACAGCTACCCCTACATAAGCAGTCTGGGAATTTACTTTGACAACAATGACTCCTTTGTGACGGATGCCAAGCGGTATGTGCCGATTCTCTACCGCGAGTATCTGGCGTATTACGGAACAGAGATCGATGAGTTTAAAAGGATAA
Organism: uncultured Lachnospiraceae bacterium; assembly: GCA_949740385.1. Classification (GTDB taxonomy): domain Bacteria; phylum Bacillota; class Clostridia; order Lachnospirales; family Lachnospiraceae; genus Roseburia. The sequence goes on along the minus strand of CATJJD010000203.1, from coordinate 15,289 downwards.
CCGCCGGCTATAACGGGTATCAGATTCTGGAAAATGGGGGGGTTTTTTATATTCTGATTTATCAGAGCATCTATGATTACAGCTTAAAGAGGAAGGTCGGCGTATCCTACGCGCTGATTTCATGGGATGCGCTCCGGGCGGAGACCGGCTACATGGATCTGCCGAAGGACGAGCTGTTTCTTGTGTGGACAGACGAAGAGGTGCTGTTCGATCATCAGAATCTGCCGGTTCTGGCAGAGGAGCTGCCGGGCTATGACACCTTTGTAGCTTACGCGGAGGCGGGGAGGAATTTCTTCTGGGAGACGGCGGACGATGCGCTTCTGATTTCGGGGACGGCGTCGGACGAGCTGGATCTCTACTACGGACTGTGCCTTTCAAAGAAGGTTTTTTACCGGGACATCTATGCGCTTGTCCGCCAGTACGGGATCGGGATTGCCTTAAGTATTGTGATCGGCATATGCGCGGCGCTCTATTTTACAAAGAAGAACAGCGCGCCGCTGAATCACCTGCTGTCCATTCTCGACGACAGTCAGAAGAAAAATACGAATATTGTGCTCTCGGAGAGCTACCGCAAGCTGGAGGATGCGCTTCTTGTGCTGCTGCGGGATAACCAGCGGTTAACCCGCCAGGTGTATCGGCAGCACGAGAGCGAGTTTGAGGATACGCTGTCGGGATTTTTAAAGGGGGTTTATCCCAACGAGGACTGGATTCTGGAGTTTCACGAGAGTGAGCCGAGGCTTAAGGAGATCGGCGCCTACCAGATTGTTCTGTTTTGCTTTTCGAATATTGAGTCCTGCAGCTTTATACGGGCCCAGCGGGAGAGCCGCGAATCCTACTCTCTTCTGTTTTTCTCGCTGAAAAATGTCATCGACGAGGCGTTTCTGGAAAAGGATAAAAAGGATTCTCTGGGGATCAGCATTGTGATGGACAATATGGTTGTCTGTCTGGTGCCGGCCTGTGAGGAGGAGGACGACCATCATCGGCTGATTGCAAGGTCGGACATCTGTATCGACTTTTTCCGAAAGGCGTTTGAGCTGGATTCCTGTGTGGCGGTCAGCGACCGGCACGAGCTCTGGACGGAGTTGTCCTACGCTTACGAGGAGGCCTACATGACCACGTCCCATGTCACCTTCTGGAAGGACAGCGCGCGGGTCAACTTCTATACGTCGGAGGTGGAGGCCTTAAATCCGGACGGCACGGTGCTGCTGCAGCTGAAAAAGAACCTCTCCAACAGTCTGATGGTGAACAACTACGCCATGGCAAGGGAGCTGATCGGCGAGATTATGGAGAGCTGTTTTCTGCACGATATTCGGTATTTTACATACAATCAGTGCCAGGCCTACGCGCTGATCAGTATGCTTTTGGACAAGCTGAGCGACATGGGGATGAACAACGAGATCAAGACGGAGTACTCATCCCGGCTGCTGGGGACCCACTCCACGGCGGATCTGGAGCGGGAGATAGAAAAGCTTTTTGACGAGATGTTTCACTATCAGAACGAGAACACCTCCGACAGCACCTGGGCGGAGACCGTCAAGGCTTATATCCGCGACAATTACTGCAATCCGGAGCTGAACGTGTCCTTTATCGCGGAGCATTTCGCGGTGTCCGCCGCCCATATAGGCAACCGGTTCCGCAGACAGACGGGATTTGGGATTCTCGACTATGTGCACTCGGTGCGCCTTGCCCGCTGTAAGGAGCTGCTGGAGCAGGGCAGCACGATCAGGAGCTGCGCGGACGCAACCGGTTATACCGACATTAAGACGCTCCAGCGCGCCTTCAAGCGCTACGAGGGCATTACGCCGGGGCAGTACAAGGAGGGAATCGCAAGGAATCAGGGAGAAAAGGAATCCGCACAGGACTGACACATGACGACCGCCGCACCGGAATGACTGGTGCGGCGGTCTTGCGTGAAGAGATATTTTTTACCCGTCTGCAGGTTAACCCTTGACTGCTCCGATCATAACGCCGGACTCAAAGTATTTCTGGATGAACGGATAAAAAGCAAAAATAGGTGCGGATGATACGACGATGGTACAGTACTTGATCAGCTGCTTGTAAAGCGTTAAGTCTCCTGTAACATCGGTTGCGCTCATGTTTGTGGATGACGAGGTATCGCCGGTGATCAAAATCTCCTTGATGATGATCTGAAGCGGATACAGATCGCGCTTTCTTAAGTAAACGGCGGCCTGGAACCATGAATTCCACTGCATAACCACGTAGTAGAGAATGACGGTTGCAAGGGTTGCCTTGATGAGCGGCAGCAGTATCTGGAACAATACCGTCATGTGGCCCGCGCCGTCCAGCATGGCGGATTCTACAAGGCTTTCCGGTACGGATTTCATCGCGGTACGTATCAGGATCAGATACATAACGGAGAAGCATCCCGGAAGAATAATTGCCCAGCGGTTGTTGTACAGGTGCAGAAACTGGGTGTTGATGATGTAGGAGGAGATAATACCGCCGCCGAACATCATGGTGAAGGATGCAAAAAGCATAATTGCGTCCGCCCAGAGAACACCTTTGATTGCGGTTACATAGGCGATCATGACGGTAATTAACAGTCCGATCACCGTGGTGCCGATACAGTAGATGATGGTATTTAAGTAGCCGCTCCAGATCTCCTTGTTCTGGAATACCATCCGGTATCCGTGCAGGTTAAATCCCTTGATGCGTGTGATGACACCGGTCTGTGCCATAACCCAGGAGGCATCCGAGAATGAAGCACACACGACGTGCCAGATGGGCGCGATACAAATGACAATCATAAAGATAAAAAACAGCCCGTTACATATTTGAAAAATAGTTCTGCCAATCGATTTTTTACGTTTCATGTTTCCCTCTTTCCGCTGCATTCTGTAATTAGAATAAGCTCGTCTCTGTATATTTTTTGCTCAGTTTGTTTGATATTACAAGTAATATAAAGTTGATTACGGAGTTGAAAAGGCTGACGGCGGTGGAGTAGCCGTAGTTGAACTCTTCCAGACCTTTTCGATATACATAAGATGAAATAATATCAGCAGTCTCGTAAATCTGATTGTTGTAGAGCAAAATGGTTTTCTCGTATCCGACACCCATCATACTGCCGATCTTTAAGATCAGCATGATGATGATCGTGGAGGAGATGCCGGGGATTGTTACGTGCAGCGTCTGCTTCCAGCGGTTTGCACCGTCGATCTCCGCCGCCTCATACAGCTCCTTGTCCACGCCGGAGAGTGCGGCTATGTAGATAATACTGCCGAATCCGAGTCCCTGCCAGAGGTCGGATACAATGTAGATCGGCCGCCAGTATTCCGGCTGGCTGAGCAGATTCTGGTTGCTTCCCGTAAACAGGGATACAAGTGCGGTCAGCGCGCCTCTGGACGAACAGAAGTCTACGATGATACCTGCGATTACGACCATGGAGATAAAGTATGGCATGTAGCTGACGGTCTGGATGGTGCGCTTGAATTTCGTGCTCACAATCTCATTCAGAAGCAGTGCGAAGATGATTGTGACCGGAAATTCGATTAACAGCTGCAGGAAGCTGATCCAGAGCGTATTTTTCATCGTCCGCGGAAAATAGAAGGACGTGAAAAAGTCGGTAAAGTGCTTAAAGCCGATCCAGTCGCTGCCGAAAATACCAAGCTTAGGCTTGTAGTCCTTAAACGCCATCACAACTCCGCCCATCGGAAGGTAGGCGAAGAGAATCAGGCAGACAATCGCGGGAACCGCCATAAGATAGAGCTTGCCGTTTCTGCGGAAATCCTTAACGATCGCTTCTTTCGTGTACTTTCTTTCTTTTATTTTAGCCGGTGCTTTTTTCATACAAACGAAACTCCTTCTCTCATTTTTTATCAGTGCTGAATCTTCCCGGAAGCGGCCTTCATCATGCGCTCGAAAACAGGGCCCATGTGCTTTGCAATCGCCGGGATCAGCTCTCTGTCAAAATTCGTCCGGACACCGCTGGAAGGTCCGAGTACCATGGTGTGCTCGTTGTCGGCCGTGGAGGCTTTCCAGGTGTCAAGCTTTGCGTTGTTTGGATTGCCCGTGCGCGCAAAGGCGATGGTGCTCTCGAAAATCTCCTCCTCAAGCTTTTCGGTAACGCCTTCCACCTGAGTTACCGGAACAAGCTCCGTGTTGTGGAAGAAGAACGGGATGTCCACGCAGTGCCACGGCGTCTTTCCTCCTTCCATCGGCATATCCATATTGAAGAGGTAGGAGTACGTGTTCGGGTTGATCTCGCTTCTCATCCGGATGTACTGCTGCTTCGGAAGCCGCATCATAAAGTCGAGGTTGAGCAGATCCACCGGGTTTCTCTCCGGGTAAGCTGCGTCAAACAGCGGCTTAAGCTCCGTTACGGCATCCTCTCCCATCACTTCTTTTATTGTGTTCCAGCCGTCTTCCGCCGACATGCTCGCTCTGTCGTAGCGGTTCGGCGCAAAGGAGGCGAATTCGCCGAACACGCTGCCAATCATAAGCGGAACGGAAGCGGTCTCCCTGCGGAAGCCGTTGGAGAGCGGTTCGCCTGCGTAGTACGCGTTCGGCTGCGGTGCGCATCCCACATATTTTCCCTCTGCCTGCATTGCCGGGCGGATCTTCTTGTATGCGGCTGCAAACTGTGCGTACGGAACGTCCTCCAGCTCCTTTGCAGTGCTGATGTTCAGCTCATTCATTACGGCTTTTACCAGTTCCTCGCCGCTTCCGGTCTGATCTGCCTGCTCCGAGGCGATCACGCCGCTCATGACGATTCCCTTAGCCACGAGTCCGTCCGCTGCCGGAGTCTGGAGCAGTGTTGTAACCTTCATGCCGCCGCCGGACTGGCCGAAGACAACCACGTTGTCCCTGTCGCCTCCGAAGGCTTCGATGTTGTCGTGAACCCACTGAAGTGCAGCGACAATATCGTCTGTTCCGGCGTTTCCGGAGTTGGCGTATTCACTGCCGTAAGCCGACATGTCAAAGTAGCCCAGGATGTTCAGGCGGTGGTTAACAGAGACAAGGACAACGTCTCCCAGCTTTGTCATGTTCTCCCCCTCGTATGCGATCTGCTCGATTGCGGAGCCTGCCTCAAATCCCCCTCCGTGAAGCCACACCATAACCGGACGTTTCTTATTGTCACATGCCGGTGTCCAGACGTTCAGGTTCTGGCAGTTTTCGTTCATCACCCAGAAGCGGTGCGGCACGGCCAGCTCTCCCATCGGTTTTGATTCAAAGTCCAGAAGCGGGCATACGAAACCGTAGTTCGTCGTCTCTAAAACGCCGTCCCAGGCATCCATCGGTTCAGGCGCATGGAATCTTTTTGCCTTTGCGTATGGAATTCCTTTGAACATATGAATGCCGTCGTAGACGTAGCCGTGGATCTTGCCTTTCGTAGTCTCAACGACGGCAGTTTTCGGATCACAGATAAATGAATGTGCCATGTTTTATTCCCTCCATATTTTTTTGCTGATTTATATTATAGCTGAGGGGATGAAAAGAAAAAGAGACAGTTTTCCATAGAAAAGTCATTATTGACCGTGCTCAGAGGGACATTTTTACGGGGGGCACCAAAAATAAGCCCTTGGCCGCAGGGGGGCGGTCAAGGGCTTTTGCTCGGAGTGAATGCGGGATTACAGAAAAAACAGAATCAGTTCTTTTGCTTTCCTTAAGATATCTTTTGGACATTTCTCACGGAACTGAGTATTTTTTGCGCCAATATCCAGCATTTTTGCCTGATCGCAAAGAATTACGCCGGTAGTCTGTGTACGCGCATCCGGTTTGATGTGAAAGGGATGATCTATTTCTTTATGACAGCTTTTGTGATAAGAGCGGCCGCATGCGAACGGCCGCTCTGTGAAAAGATATTAAACGTTCTGGGAGAACACGACTTTGCGTTCGGCCTCCAGACAGTCTCTGCTGTTGCCGCCGACATAGAAGAGAAAGCTGCCGTCCTCTCTGCAGTACTCCATGTCGTCATTGTAGAAGCCCATGTCGGTTTTGTTCAGTGTCAGTGTAACCTGTTTTGTCTCCCCCGGAGCAAGCGTCACTTTTTTGAACGCCTTGAGCTCCTTTACCGGGCGGACGATGGAGCCGGCCACATCGCGGATGTAGAGCTGCACCGTCTCCTCCCCGGCGCGGTCTCCTGTATTTGCGACGGACACAGATACCCGGAAACTTTCACCGGATTCTTCGACAGTTAAATCGGAATATAAGTAATTGGCGTAGCTCAGACCATATCCGAAGGGATACAGCGGCTCAAGCGGAGCGTCCAGATAGCGGGAGGTAAACTTGCTCTTGCTGCCCGGCCTTCCGGTGTTCGGATGATTGTAGTAGCGCGGGCACTGTCCGGTCATGGCCGGGAAGGTGGCACAGAGTCTGCCGCTCGGGTTGTATTCGCCGAGCAGCACGGCGGCTGCCGCGTCCCCGTGGGTGACACCCAGCTGCCAGCACTCCAGAATGGCGGGAACATGCTCCTGCTCCCACTGCAGCGCCAGGGGACGCCCGTTCATCAGCAGGGCCACCACCGGCTTTCCGGTGGCAAGGGCCGCCTCCAGAAGCTCTCTCTGGTGTCCCGGAAGCGTGATGTCCGCCCGGGAGCTGGCCTCGCCGCTCATGGCGTTGGTCTCACCGACCACGGCAATGATAACATCGGCGTCCTTTACCGCGCCGTCAAGCTCCTGCCGGTTCAGCCCGGATGTTGTATCGCAGCAGGCGGCATAAGTGACGGAAATGCCCGCGCGTTCCAGTCCCGCCTTTACGGTTACGCAGTCGCTGCCGCGCCCGTCGGCGTTCCAGGCGCCGAGACAGTTTTCGCCGTCGTCTGCGAGAGCGCCCAGCAGCGCTATTTTCTGCTCCTTTTCAATAGGAAGAATTCCGTCATTTTTCAGCAGTACAATGGAGCGTTTTGCCGCGTCCAATGCGATATCGCGGTGTTTTTTGTCGAGCTCTCCGTCGTATCTCGCCATGCGCTCCTCCTCCACGTAAGGATGATCGAACAGCCCGAGAGCCATCTTTACGGTGAGAATCCGGCGGACCGCTTCGTCAAGCACCTCGGCAGATACTTCGCCGTCTGCGGCCTGCTGTGCCAGGTGGGCCGAATATGTGCCGGAGCCCATATCCATGTCCATCCCGGCGTTTACGGCTTTGCGGGACGCGTCCGCCAGATCTTCGGCGATGCCGTGGCTGACGCACTCCCGGATGGCGTTTGCGTCGCTGACCACGAAGCCCTCAAAGCCGTAGCTCTCCTTTAAAACATCCCGCAGCAGCCAGGAGTTGACGGTGCAGGGCACGCCGTTGTAATCGTTGAACGCCGCCATAACCGTCATGGCGCCCTCCTCGACCGCCGCTTTCACCGGAGGAAGGTAGCTGTTGTGCAGCATGGATTTTGCCATGGAGACGGTATTGTAGTCCTGGCCGGCTTCTGCCGCGCCGTAGGCGACGAAATGCTTGATTGTAGTGGCGATGCGCTCCCGGTCCGCCGGATTTTTCCCCTGGAAACCGCGCACCTTCGCCCTCGCGTAGACGCTGCCGAGATGCGGGTCTTCGCCGGCGGACTCGCTGATGCGGCCCCAGCGGGCATCCCTCGCGATGTCCAGCATCGGGGCGAAGGTCCAGTTGATGCCGTGGGCGCTGGCCTCCCGGGCCGCAACCTCCGCGGATGCCTCAAACACCTCTTCGTTCCAGCTGCAGGCCTCCGCGAGGGGAATCGGGAAGGTGGTGCGGAAACCGTGGATCACGTCAAAGCCGTAGATGAGGGGAATGCCAAGCCTCGTCTCCTCCACAGCGATGCGCTGCAGCTCGTTGGCCTTCTTCGGGTCGTTAAGCAGGTAGGAGCCGACGCGGCCCGCCCGGATGTCGTCCTCGTGGAAATCCCGCTCGGCGTTTGCCATGATCCGCCCGAATTCCTCGTTGGAGATGCGCCCGTCGGTCACCATCTCGATCAGCTCCTCGAAGGACACGTCGAAGCCGCCCACAATGGACGGGGAGAGCTGGTGCATCTGTCCGACCTTCTCCTCCACGGTCATCTGTGCAAGCAGGTCTGTAATCTGCTTCTTCTGTGCTTCTGTTAAGTTAAATCCTGACATAATTTCTCCTTGCTATAGTTGTAGTTGTATGGACTGCGGACAAAATTTCCGCCGGTATGAGCTTCGCCGCACCCTGCGCTACGCAAAGGGATTGCCGCCGACTTCGGTCGGGACGTCCAGCGGGAAATGTCTTGTGAGCCAGCGCTGGGCCAGAGGAATCCAGTTCGCCACATCCTCGTTGATCTGCTCCGGATTTCCGGCGGACGCCTGATCGGCCAGGGAGAGACCGTGGTCGCCGGACTCGAAAATGTGCAGCTCGTAAGGAATGCCTGCCCTGGCCAGCGCGCATCCCATCAGCATGGACTGCTCGCTGGGCAGCGTGCGGTCTCCGCAGGTGGTCCAGAGAAACATCGGCGGCGTGTCAGCTGTCACGGCAAGCGCCGGACTTGCGGTAATAAACTGTTCCCTGGAAGGATTTCTCGTTCCGAAGTAGGACATGTCCACGCCCTCGCCCATCATGCGGGCCATCTCGTCCCGGGATGAGACCTCACGCAGTCTGCCCCAGTCGTAGTAGCCGTATCCGAGCACCGCGCCGGCAGGCCTGAAGTCGGACGACGGGCGGCCGAAGCGCTCCCGGATCAGCGGATCGTTCCAGTGGGTACAGAACATGGCTGCGTTGTGGGCTCCCGCGGAGTAACCGCTTAAGAAGATCCGGTCGGTGTCCACGAGCCAGTCCTCGCTGTGGTCCCGGATACAGAGCATGGCCGCCGCAGCGTCGCACATGGCGTTCGGGTACTGGCTGTCCGGGTCAACCGGAAGCTCGCCCCGGGGATCGACCATAACCCCCTTGTTGTAGACAGAGTAGCGCAGCACGAAGGCGTGGTAGCCCATGGCCGCAAACCGAAGCGCCACCGGCTCCGCCTCCCGGTCGGAGCAGAACACGTAAGCGCCGCCGGGGCAGACGAGGATCGCCGGCCGTTTTCTGCCGTTTAGCATCTCGCGGGAGTCGTCGAGTATGTAGGCGGTGAGCGTCACGTCAGTGCGGTTTTCGTAGAGCTGAATTGTCTGAGTCTGCATGGCAAATGTTCCTCCTTGAAATTTTTTCTGAAATATTTTAATATATTAATATCATATCAGGAGCGCAAATGTAAGTAAATCGTTGATTATTAAGATTGTATATTAAAATATTAAGGTGATAATATGGCAGAAGCAAAAAAGAAGACCGCTGATTCCGACCGGCTGAATTTTGCGGGACATTCCAGAATCTACCCGAATCTTCCGCTGGCTCTCGACGGTTTTGGAATCGGGCATCTGCAGGAGCCGATCGACCGCCCTGACGGCATGGACTTCTGGCAGTGGATTCAGTGCACGAAAGGGAGCGGCAGGCTGTTTGTGGGGGATAAAACCTATCTGGTGACGCCGGGGAGCGGGATGCTGCTCCCGCCGGGAGTTGCAAGTATCTATTACGACAACGGGGAGGACTGGTACATCAATTTTCTCTGCTGCGGGGGAGCGCTTGTGAAGGAGATCACCCATCAGTTCGGGCTGGACGCGGCGGGCGTGTACCGGCTGTCCGACCCGGAACATATTCTGGCATACTGGGATCGGCTGAGGGAGATATACGAGGCCCACGGGATCAACGGGCACATTGAGCTGTCCGCCCTTCTCTACCAGCTGCTTGCGGAGCTGTCGCAGGAAATCAGCCTCACCCGCGCCGGCAAATACCAGCCTCAGAATGAAAAAATCCACACCGCGGTCTGTTTTATGCAGGACCACTATTCCGAGAGCATCGGCCTTGCGGAGATCGCGGAGGCGGCGGGACTCTCGAAGGAGTATCTGTGCCATATTTTTAAAAAATATACCGGATCGACTGTTTTGGAGCACCTGACCCAGACGCGGGTGGCGGAGTCGAAGGTGCTGCTTCTCTCTCACCCGGAAAAGAAGGTCGGGGAGATCGCCCGCCTGTGCGGCTTCGACTCCCCGAGCTATTTCTGCTCCGTATTCAAAAAGACGGAGCATATGACGCCGCAGCAGTTCGCTCACGGCCTGTGAGTGATTAATTAAATGATAACTTAATAATTATCCCTTGACGGCGCCCATCGTGATACCCTTGACGAAGTAATCCTGGAAGAACGGGTATACAATCAGAATCGGCAGTATTCCAAGGATGGCAGCCGCCATGCGGACCGTCTCCGTCGGCATCACCGTGCCGCTTCCGCCGCCCTGCATCAGGTACTTGCTGTTCTCGTTGATGGCGTTTAAGATATTCTGGATTCCGTAGAGACTGGAATCGTCCAGATAGTACATACCGTTCTGCCAGTCGTTCCAGTAGTTGACGCCAACGAGAAGCCCAAGGGTGGCGATAATCGGCTTCGAGAGGGGCAGCGCCACTTTGAAAAATATGCCGAACTCCGAGCAGCCGTCGATTCTTGCGGCCTCCAGAAGCTCCTGCGGGATGCTGCCTGTAAAATAATTCCGCACCATCGTTATGTAAAAGGCATTTGTGAGCAGATTTGGAATAATCAGCGCAAACAGCGTATTTTTAATATGGAAGGTCTGTGAGTACATAATATAAGTAGAAACAAGACCTCCGTTGAACAGCATCGTAAAGATCACGTAGAAGGTCAGGAGCTTTCTGCCCGGAAGCCCCGGCCGGGAGAGCATATAGCTGAACATGAGCGTGATCAGGACGCAGACGCACACGCCTGCGACGGTGACGACAATTGTGATCAGGTAGCCCTTGCCGAAGAGCTGCCATTTGTCTGCCAGATACTGGTAGGCCGCAAGGGACCACTCCTTCGGAAGGAGGGAGTATCCGTGCTTTACCGCGCAGCTCTCCTCCGTGAAGGATGCCATAATGAGCAGCCAGAACGGAAGGATAGCCAGTATGGATACCAGAATCAGTACTGCGTGCGACAGTGCAAGAAATTTTTTATGTCCTCTCATACATACACCCCCTTAGAATAATGCGTTCTCTTTGCTGACCCTGCGGATAATACCGTTGAATACCAGAATCGTGATGAGGCAGACGATGGACTGGTAAAACGCCGCCGCGGAGGACAGGCCGATGTTGCCGTTCTGGAGCAGTGCGCGGAACACGTAGGTGTCGATGGTGTCGGTGGCCGCGTACAGAAGGCCCTGGTTTCTCGGAACCTGATAGAACAGGCCGAAGTCGGAGCGGAAAATATTTCCCATTGACAGGGTTGTCAGCATAATGATGGTCGGCTTTAAAAGCGGCAGCGTAATAAATTTAATCTGCTGCCATTTGGTTGCGCCGTCCAGCTCCGCCGCCTCGTACCAGGTGTCGCCGAAGCCCACCAGTGTGGACAGATAGATGATGGTTCCGTAGCCGATGCCCCGCCACATCCGCACAAAGGTGAGGATGAAGGGCCAGTAGGACTTATTCGAGTAAAACTGGACGCTCTCAAGTCCGACTGCATTCAGTACGCTGTTGATCAGTCCGGTGCGGTCCCCGAGAAAGGCGTAGGCCAGGTAGGAAACCACAACAAGAGACATAAGGTAAGGAAGAAGAATTACGGTTTGATAGAACTTTTTCGTAGTCTTTTTCCGTACCTCGTTCAGAAAGATCGCGAGAGCGACACAGAGCACCGCGTCTAATGCGATAAATACAAGGTTGTATGCCAGCGTGTTTCTTGTGATAATCCAGGCATCCTTTGTTTTAAACAGATACTCGAAGTTGGAAAGTCCCGCCCAGGGGCTCCCGGAAATACCCAGCTTGTAGTTGTACTTTTTGAAGGCGATTACGAGCCCGTACAGCGGCATGTAGTTGTTGATAAACAGATAGAGAAATCCGGGCAGTCCCATGATAAACAGTGGGAGCCATTTTTTCATGTTTGCGCGTCCGGCTTTTTTTTGCATCGCGTTTGCGGATGTCTGCGCTGCTTTCATAAATAACCCTCCTTATTTTGACTGTAAGTATTGACTGATTACAGTGTAGCAGGGACTCATTTGCAGAAATAGGAAAATAGTGATGAACAGTTGGACAATAATGACCTGCAAAAATTGCGCAACAAAAAGGGAAGTCCCTGCGGACTTCCCCCAATAAGAGAAAAGATATAAAGAAAATAAGTTATTTTGAAGCCAGCCACGCGTCAAGCTGCGCCTGGTTTTCCGCGATGATTTTGTCCATACCTGCCGCATTTAATGCATCCAGGAACTCCGGAATCATCTGGTCAGGGTCAACCGTACCGCACTCCAATGCCGGCGCATACTGTCCGATTACGGCAGTAACAGCAGTGATTTCGGTCGTTACGCTGCTCGGATCGAAGGTGTAGCCCAGGAATTCGGCCGGGGTTGCGTTCGGGTACATGTAATCAGAGATATTTGCCACAAACTCGTCGGTCAGAGGCTCTCTCTGGTAAATTTTAGAGCTGTCGCCGTAGGTTCCCACAAAATTGCCGTAGCCGCAGGTGGTCGCATCCACGCCCTCCGGGTAGCTGATAATCTGACTGCCCTCGTGTGTCACATAGTGGGTTCCCTCAATGCCGTAGTTCATAATGTTTGCCAGCTCTGTGTTAGTGTAGAGCAGCTCCAGGAAATCGATCACCTTCTGCGGCTGCTCGCAGGTGGAGGAAACGCCCCAGCTGAAGTTGATGACATTGTCGCCGGTTGTGGTAATATCTTCCATCGGAATGCCGGCGATATTCTTTCCGGTGATTTTGCTCCAGTAAGCCGCGCTCATGCCGACACCGCCGTTGGAGACGAAGCCGAAGATCGCGCCCTGTGCCATAGTGTCATGTGTTGTATAGCCGTTGCTGATGGAGTCCGGAACGCAGTAGCCTTTCTCGTACCAGGAGCGGTGCATCCGGCATTTTGCCCTGTAAGCTTCCGTTGCATATATATTCTCGACAGTCCTGCCGTCGCCGTCAGCCATAATTACGCCGTAGGAGTTGTAAGCAGTATCGCCGAGCGCATCGAAGTCCATCCACTCGAACTCGCAGGCATTGCCGTCGCCCAGTGAAACGCCGTACTGCTCCATGCCGCTCTCCTTAACCTGTGAGAGAAGCGCTTCCCAGTCTGCCTCAGATTTCAGCTGCTCCGGCATCTGGATGTTGTACTGCGCCGCCAGGTCAGCGTCGTAGAAGAACGTAACCTGCGCGCCGCATGCCGTGCTGCCCGGATAGCAGTAAATCTCCCCGTTCACCTTACACGCGTCGATAATGCCGTCCGCCAGCTTCATAAGATCCCCGGAGTCTTCCACGTACCGGGTGATCGGCTGGATCAGTCCCTCGGCCGCAAGATTTGCCGGAGTAGTCAGAAGTCCGGTCACAACCAGGTCGATCTGCTGATTGCCGGATACCAAAAGCCCGAGCCTGGTAGCCATCTCACCGATCGGTACGGTCATGAACTCAACCTCCACGCCGATCGCCGGAACGGAAATCGCGTTGACCGCGTCCTGGATCATCGGAAGATCCGGATCGTCGAAGCCGTAGGTGATCAGCTCCATAACCATGTGGTAAGTTTCGCCGTCCGAGGCGCCGCTTCCGTCTGCGCTTTGCGTGCCGCCTGTGGCATTGTTATTGTCCTTCCCGGCGTCTGCGCCGCCGCCGCATCCGGCCAGCAGCCCGGCAGTCATGCCGAGAGTCAGAAGCAATGAAACCATCTTTTTCATAATGTAAATCCCCTTTCTGTTATATATGATGCGTCCATTTTATCAACATTATCATTACAGAAATAGGACAATTATGACATGGAGTTGGATGATAATTACTTCTCCCGGTATTCGAACCAGTCGAAGGCAGCCTCATTTTCGCTTTCCGTCCGGTTTCCGGTGGCGAACATGGCAAGCATGGTGCCGACCATGCCTCCGACCTTCTCAGGATTGATCCGTTTTCCGTCCACATCTTCCGCCAGCGGCAGAAGATGCGACTCGTCTGCGCCGTATGTGAAGGTGTAGTGCTCCCCGACTGCCTGCAGACGGATGATCGTCGTGTGGCTGTCCCATGGAACCTCCGCGAGAACCGTGGTGTTCGTTTTGCTCGTAAAGCCCGGCATAAAAGGCATAAGGTCAAAATCGCAGGTGGAGAGCACAAGGCGCAGCACCTGTGTGCCCGCCGGCTGACGGGGACAGTCCCACACGCTGTCCGTCCGAAGCGACGGCTCCCCGGCCACGGCCCGCTCCACTCTCAGCTGATGGTTGCTTGCCTGCAGCACGATAAATCCCGCCGCCTCCGCACCTTCCGGTGTAAACTCCATGGAGAGCGCTGCGTCGAAATTGATCTGCCGCTGTCTGCGGCCAAGCAGGCTGATGCTGTCCCCCGTCTGCTTCGGACCGCCAAAGGGCTTTAAATCCTCCGCGATGCCGTGAGGCAGACATTTTAAGTACAGGCGGCTGTTCTCAATGCGCCAGAAATCGTCGTAGGGCGTGCCCCAGAAGCTCCAGTACAGCGGAAGCTCCTGTGAGTCAAAGCCGTCCCGCGGCGGCTCCGGCTCATATTCCGTCCAGGGCAGGCTGCCGTCGGCCGGATATTCCCACTCAAGCTTTCCGGTGCGCGGAGAAAAGACGGGCCAGTCACGCTCCCAGAGCACCGGGCAGATGTAGGTCTCCCGGCCCAGGTTTTTGTAGATGCCCTCAATGGTGCGGGATGCCAGCATCACCGCATACCAGTTTCCCTCCGGCGTGTCCACGAAGTCCGCGTGCCCAACGTTTGCGATGGGGCAGTCGAAGCCGAAGTGCCGGTGGGTCATAACCGGGTTGGCCGGGTTGCCCTCGTACCAGCCAAGCACCGATTTGCTGCGGGCCACGGTGACGGCGTGGTAGTGCTCGGTGCCGCCCTCTGCGATCATCAGATAGTAGTAACCGCCGATTTTGTAGAGGTGCGGGGCCTCCGGGGAGGCTGCGTTCCGCAGCGCGCTGTCCCAGATTGTCGTTGGCTCGCCCAGGAGGCGGAAATTCTCGATGTCGTACTCCGCCGCCCAGATGCCCCGCTCGAAGGAGCCGTCCGGATGCTTCACCACATCGCCGGTTCCCATAACGAAGCATTTGTCCCCGTCAAAGAAAAAGGATGCGTCGATGCCCGGCACATCGTCCAGCCAGTGGGGCGCAGACCAGGGGCCTGCCGGGTCCTTTGCAGTGATAATGAAATTGCCTCTGTCCGCAAAATTGCAGTTAATAATATAGAAGGTTCCCCGGTGCCAGCGGATGGTCGGCGCCATCACGCCTCCGGCGTAGGTGTTGGCCTCCACATGGAAGCCGTTCTCCTTTGTCATGGCATAGCCGATCTGCTCCCAGTTGGCCAGATCCCGGCTGTGAAACACCGGAATGCCAGGGTAAGCCTCAAAGCTGG
>CATJJD010000202.1 GCA_949740385.1 uncultured Lachnospiraceae bacterium | reverse complement strand
CTCTTAACCCATCCACCTCTTTTCTTTCTTGCCTTCTTTAACGCTCTGTTCACATAACCACCAGAATAATACATAATCATAATCTCCTTTCATAACATTTTTCGTTCTATAATCTCCTGTGCCTTAAGCTTAATTTCCATGCTTTCATAATACACACAAGCCATAGAATACTTTTTTACCAGCCACTTAATCAGTGAATTTTTTCGCCCAACCCTGATATCCGTTTCACTGCCTACCGTATCTAGGGATAAATGGACTCGACTACCAGCAGGCAGTTTACTAGATATATAAACCCGATTAATGCGACTATCAAACCAAACGCCGAAATTATCTGTGTCAAATTTGAAAGAAAATATAAAATTCGACCTACCCGTCTTTTGAGCAATAAAATTCTCGTTGTCCCCGACGTAAATTCCGTCTTTCGCATATTTACCATAAGAAGTGCCCTCCACCATCCTTAAAAATCGATTCTTTTTCTTCCGCTCTTCCATTGATTTTGTAATTTCATAGCGCTGGAATAGCACATTTTCCGAATACCATATTTCCCCTGGACTGCATGGCGGTATCTGAAACGCTTCATGCAAATGATAAGGATTATAAAATGCTGTATTGTTCCCAAGAAGAAAACAAGTAACATAATCCTCTTCTCTATCCACGGTATGATAAATATTAAGCAACAAATCCGGTTCACTCCACCCTTTAACATACAGGTCATAATGTTTTGGCTCAAGCATATACTCGTCCATGAATAACCACTTTACACCAGGGAACGATTGTTTCTTAACCTTAACAGCTTCGGATAAAGCCCGGCAATAGGTAATAATTGCCCAGGTATCCCTATCTTTGTCCGGTGCATAATACAAACAATCGGACGTAAATACCAATGGCACCTTTGGAAATTCTCTGCTACACACCTTCGCAAACCACTTTTGCAAGGCACCGGATTTCTTTTCGTCCACTGTCCGCACAAGCAATAGTGATTTTTCATCCTTATTTAAAAATCTGTCTATTGCAAATCCAGCGCAAGTGTAACTCTTTCCTGCATTCCTTACCGAATTTATAAAATTAAAATTACGCTGATATGGAAGCAATTCTTTAATGTTCCAATAATCACCACCATATTTCATTTTATCACCTCACATTTAAATAAGGGCATTTATCATTTTCAACACGGCGCATCACCACTATGCAGGTTGCGGTGGCTTCCAAACCATGATTTCCGCCCTGTCGTGTTTACAGATAAATACCCTTATGTCTATACTATAGCATAAGTGTATTTATCTTGTCAAGCCCTAACTTTAAATGGTGTTTCTTTTAATATAACACCACCTGGAACGGACTTTGCCTTAAGCGATTTGTTAAACTCGAAACCTAGCTTAAAATCATCGAAGCTGATTTCTGATATGTTATCCTTGGTT
>CATJJD010000201.1 GCA_949740385.1 uncultured Lachnospiraceae bacterium | reverse complement strand
TGATCCTTCTTCTTTAAGAGCGCGGAGGTATCCAGCGCCTGCGGCTCCTGTTTTTTCTTCGTCTGCTTTCTCCCATGCCCGCGCTTCTTTCCGCCGCCGCTCTCCGCGGAGGCTGCCGTATCCGTCTGCACCCGGCCCAAATCCCCGCTGACGGCGGAATCGACAGACACAGCAGGCGCCTTTTCGCCGGACTTTCCTCCTCTGACAGGGCTCTTTCCGCCCGTGGCCGCCCGCGCCGCCCGGCGTCTGTTGATCCGCTCCGAGAGAACCCAATACAGCCCGGTATCCTGCGGCCGGAAATGGAACCTGCGGAATGCGATGTCCAGCACAAACAGAAGCGTTGCAAAAAGCAAAAGCCATCTGGTCAGCTCATACCGCTCTCTCGTTTCGCTCTTTCGCTGTTTCCAGAAATTGTCCTCCGGATCCAGCATTGCGCCGTAGCGCTCCACAAAGCCGGTAAACGCCGCGGTGCTCACGCCGAACTTATACTCGTCCGAGTACTGGACCACCGCCGCGGTCGTCACCGCATTGACAATGGAACCGTCGTCGACGCGCCTTACGCTCAGGTTGTAGACGCCCGTCATATCGGTGTCAAGCCGCGCCTCGTAGCGCCCCGGAGCCGTCGCCGGAAGCGGTTCCGTTCTTGTGTTGCCCTCCGGGTCCGTGTAGACCGCCTCCACCTTCGTCTGCTCGCCGTAATCCTTCGCTTCGTAGACAATGCTGGTGGAGCCGCCCGCCGTCACCAGGTCCACCGTATCCTCGCCCATCGCTGCGCTGCCCGCGCTGTAGTCCACAATGTGCTTCCACAGCTGCACGTAGTCATCCTTCCCCGCATAGCCCGCGGTCCACTCGTTCGTCACATCCGTGTTCCAGGCAACCGTGTGCCCAAGCCCGTACTGCATGGTTGTGAGCACCGGATCATCCTTCTCGGAGGCGATTAAAACCCGGCAGGCGCTCTTTGGCGTTGCGCTCACATAGCCGAAAATACTCGGCCATCCCTCCTCAAAAAGTCCTCCTGTAATCTCGTTTCCGCTGTTCACCGCCAGCCGGAACGTGCCGTTCTGCAGGTACGTATCCCCGCTTAAAAACACCTCCTGGGCAAAAATCTTCGGTATCTCGGAGGCCATATCGGAATAATAGTAGCGCCCGCCGCAGTCCTCTGAAATCTTCTTTAACAGACTGGCGTCGGAGCCGTCCCCCACCGCCACCGAAGACAGCGTGACATCCGCGTCATTGTAGGCCGCCGTAATGTCATTAAAGTTTCTGCTCTCCCCCTGTCCGTCCGTCAGAAGAATCACATGGCGGATGCTCACATCACAGTCCTTTACGCCCTCCAGCGCAGCCCACAGCGAAGGCTTGATGGTAGTCCCGCCGCCCTCTGCGACAGTCTCGATCTGCGCCTTGATTCCCTCCCTGTCGGAGGCCTTTGTCGGCTCCACAATCCACTGGTACGTGTCGTCAAAGGCGATCACGCCCACATAGTCGCTGCTTCGCATCTGATCCACCGCCGTCTTCGCCGCCGTGATGGCAAGATCCAGGTTTGTCCCGCCGCTTCCTGTTCCCATGCTCATGCTGCCCGAGTGGTCGATCACCATAATCATCGCCATCGAAGGAACCTCGTCGACGCCCCGCAGCTCCATATCCACCGGAAGCACCTTCTCAAGGACACTCTCCCGGTAACCGCCCAGCGCAAAGCTGTCGTCCCCGCCCATGCAGACAAGCCCGCAGCCGTAGTCCTTCACATAGGTCTCCACATTTTCCAGAAAGCCCGCCGGAAGATCGGAGAGGTAGACATTTTCCAGAAGAATGCTCCTGTACTCCAAAAGCTCCTCCAGCGTATCCGGCGCATTTAACGCGGAAACCGTGTTAAAATTGCAGCCAAAAGCCCGCAGCACCTTCTCATACTCGGCGCTGTCCTCCCCCATGCCGGAGACAAGAAGCACCTTCGGCACGGAATCCACGACGGAGTACGCGTGAAACCGATTGTTCTCCTCACACGTATCCCCTGCGGCCGCAACCCGAACCTCAAAGCTCTCGACGCTCTCCCCCTCCACCGTCCGGCGGAACTGAAACCGGTTCGTGCCCCGGTTTAAATGCACGTCGTATGCGTCGGTCTGCACCGTCCCCGACCAGATCTGAAGCTGCGCATCCGTATCGTAGTTGCTCTCCACCGTCACCGTCATCGTATAGCGGTCGCCCTGATACAGATAGCTCGGAAGCTTCACATCCTCAATGTAGCAATCCTGTCCCTGGCTCACCTCAAAGATCCGTGCAAGAAGCTCCACCTGCCGCGCCACAAGGGCGGAGGCCGTTCCTGCAATGCTGCCCTTCGTCTCCTTCCCGTCGGTCAGAATCACAACACGCCCGGCACCGTTTTCCGGAATCATCGCAAGAGCCCGGGACATGGCGTCCTCGAAGTTGGTCGCCGTCCTGTCCGGAACCGACATGACCTGAGAAAAATGATCCTCTCTCGTCAGAAACTGCTCCACAAGAGAATTTTTCCCGAAGGTGACAATGCCGTACTGGTTATCCTTCGGCATCTGCGAGATGGCGTCGCTCAGATAATCCTCCATCTCGGAAAGATTCTGCTCATTGCTGTTTGATATGTCCACGAGAAAAATCGTCGTGTTGGCCGCGTCCTTTCGGCTGAACGACACCCCCGCCAGCGCAGCCACAAGCATGGCAGCCACAAACACCCGCACCGCGAGATAAAACCGGTTTCTGCTTCGCATCTGCCTCACGTACACGATCCACTCCAGCACAAGCAGCAGAAGCACAATCACAAGCAACACATTTCGCAGACGCTTTTTCACCGAAAGACGCCGGTACGCATCGTCCGCCGCCGTACTCTCAGCCGTCAGCTGCCCGTCGGACTCGCTGTCTGCGGCAAAGCGCACAACGTACTGTTCCGTCATATCGCCGGCTGTCACGTCGTAGAGCCCGGCTTTTGCCGTATCCGCCGTAAGGGTGGCAACGTCAAAGTCCGCCTGAGGATGAAACAGCACCGTATCCCCCGCCTCGTAGACATTGCCGGCAAGCAGCGAGGTGTCTCCGAGAAAGCGGAGTACATTGGACATAAACACCGGAAACTCCGCCTTAAGAGGAAAATCCGACTCCCTTATGTCAAATCCCACCATCACCGTCTTCACGCCGTCGTGCTCCCCGTACCAGGCAGCACACTCCTCTCCTGCCCAGAAAAATCCCGTCGCCCACTCCGGCACGTCGTACACCTTCGTCTCGTTGACGCCCACGCCAAAGGAGGACAGCCCCTGTGTCAGGTCGCACTCCGTGACTCCCAGCATAACGGATTCCACCGTATCCAACGCATGGCTCTCTCCCCCGAAGACAAGGGCGCTGACCTTTTCCTGCTCTAAACCCGATACCCCGGCATCGTAGATGCGGACCCTCGTGTCCTCCTCAGAGAGGGCAGCCTCCTCCTTCACCTTCGCAGGGCTCGTCCCAACCGCCGCCTGGTACGCCTTCTCAATGTAGGTGTTGCCGTCCCCCACAAGAACCGCCTCCACATTGGTCGACTCGTCGTACACCGCAAAGGCCGTGTTGTCCTCCGCAAGGGAATCCCCCTCGCTTAAGCCCGCAAACCGAACGCCGCCGATCTCGCTTCGAAGCGCCTCCCCCCGCCACACGAAGGGGTCAAAAAAGCAGAGCACGGTCTCCTTCGCCAGTATCGTCACCTGCTTCACCTGCACGAGCGATTCCCCTGCGTACAGACTCACCTCCAGCGAAGCCTCGGCGTCGGAATAATTGGTGAGGGAGGAAGCGCAGGACACCGCAGGCTCCTCATCCGCCCCGTCGGAATCCTCCGGCACGTAAGAGAGAAAATTGTTGGACACGTTGCTCACGGCGGAACCCAGCACATACACCTCTGCGTCAAAGTAATCCGCAAAGCCCGCCGTATCCTGCGCACCCCCGCCGTCCGTAAACACGATAACCTGCGGGACGGTTCCGTCCTCCTGGCTGCCCCGCAGTGTCTCCACCACGCTCTCGGCGTCCGGCAGATTTCCGGCCCCGTCACAGCAGGCAACACCGTCCAGCACCGCGTAAAGCCCGGCCTTATCTTTCGCTCCCACCGCCAGCAGCTTCGTCCCTCCGCAGTCGTTCGTCACGATGGAAAAAGCCGTATCCTCCGACGACCCGATCAGCTCCTTTGCCGTATCCACCGCCTGCTCGATGCGTTTTTTCCCGTCCCCGTTGTCGTGCTGCATGCTCCCGGAGGTATCCAGCACAAGAATCACATTCCCCCTGCTTTTTCCCTCCCGGTTGATGTAGGGCGACATCAGCGCAAGGATAAGCAAAAGAATGATAAAAATCTGCAGGTACATCAGAATATTGTGGACAAATTTCTCCAGAAAGGTTTTGGACTGCTGGTTCTTAAAACACTTCTCCCACAGAAGGGTGGACGAAATCCGGTAATCCTTCCCCTTCGGCTTTAACAGATATAAAATAATCACCACCGGGACCGCAAAAAGCAGCGCCAGCGGCCATAAACTCTCAAATATCATAGATCCCCTTCAAATCATTAAACACAAGTGCTTTTCTGTCCTTTCCGCTGTCGCAGAGCACATAGACGCCGCAGGATCTGCACCCCTTTTCCATTCGGTCCAGAAAGCGAAGAAGCTGACTCCGATAGATCGCAGCCGCAGAGGCGTCCATCGTCAGGCGAAGCTTTGCCTTTGTCTCCGAATCAATGAGGTTTAGCGTCCCTTCCAGATCCACGTCAAGCTCCTCCCTGGCCAGCGTGTGCAGCACAACCGGACGCTGCCTGCAGTAGCTCAGATACTGCAGCAGCTTCTCGTAGCTTTCAGACTCCCCGTCAAGCATGTCGCCGTGGAGAAAATCGCCGATCAGCACTGTGACGCCCGGCCCTTTTTTCTGCATCTTTTTTGCCGCAGCAAGCATGTCGGCCTCCCCCGCAAACGTGAGACGCTCCAGCCACTTAAGCACTCTGGCAAAGGCGCTCCTGCCGCCCGACGCCGACAGGGGATGTCCCATATCTCTCATATCGTAGAGCATGAGCCGGTCCATATTGTTCAGAGCAAGAAAGCTCACAACCGCGGCCAGATCCTTTGCCAGCTCCGCCTTTTTGCACTTCCCGTAATCCATCGAAGCGCTGGTGTCCACGAGAACCGATACCACCGCCTCCTTCTCCTCCATGTACTCTCTGATGTAGAGCCTGTCCAGCCTTGCGTACACGTTCCAGTCCATGCGGCGCAGATCGTCCCCCGGCATATACTCCCTGAAATCCGAAAACTCCGCCGAGATGCCTTTCTGCACCGACTTGCGGTTTCCCGACATGTTCAGACTGCTTTTGTTTGACATGCGGAGTGAGACTCTCCTTAAGGAATCGTAAAATTTTGCGTCAAGCATACAGACTCTTTTCCTTTTCCTCAATAATCTGCCCGATCAGCGAATCCTCCGAGATGCCCTCGGAGATGGCGTCAAAGCCCAGAAGGATGCGGTGGCGCAGCACCGGAAACGCCACGCTCTTCACATCCTCAAAGGACACGTTAAGCCGCCCCTCCATAAAAGCCCGGGCGCGGGACGCACGCACAAGAGCCTGGGCCGCACGGGGGCTGGCCCCCTCTCTTATATACGGACTGTCCCCGTGGGTTGCCATCACAAGCTCCAGTATATAGTCCATAACCGCATCCGCAATCGGAATCTGCGCGATCAGCTCCCTTGCATGCAGCAGGTCCTCTCCCCCCGCAACCGCCTGAATCTCCGGCTGCCTCTGCCCTTCCGTCAGCTCCACAATGCCCCGAAGCTCCTCCTTGTCCGGGAAAGTCACAAGCACCTTGAACAAAAAACGGTCCAGCTGCGCCTCCGGCAGCGGGTACGTCCCCTCCTGCTCGATGGGATTTTGCGTAGCCAGCACAAGAAACGGCTCCCCCAGCCGGTGGCTCTCGTTTCCCACCGTCACGGTGTGCTCCTGCATCGCCTCCAGAAGCGCCGACTGGGTTTTCGGCGTGGCGCGGTTGATCTCGTCCGCCAGCACCAGATTGGCAAACACCGGCCCCTTCTCAAACCGGAAGCTGCTGCCCTGTCCGTCCTTCACCATAATGTTCGTTCCGGTCACATCGCTCGGCATCAGATCCGGCGTGAACTGGATGCGCTTAAACGACAGCAGAAACACCTGGCTTACGGTGCGCACGAGCATGGTCTTTCCAAGCCCCGGCATACCCTCCAGAAGCACGTTTCCGCCGGAGAGCAGGGCCAGCATCACCTGGCGGATAATATCCCGCTGGCCGATGATGCCCTTGGCGATCTCCTTCTCGCACGCAATCATTTTCTGCTGGTACAACTCAATATCTGACATCTGTCTCTCCTCTTTCCTCTCATTACTGATTCAGGTTCTCGAAATAATCCCGGATCACATTCTCCATGCCGGACGGGTATCTGCCGCCCGCAATGCCCTCGTAGGCGCTGTCGGTGTAGGCGCCGATCACCGAATTGTAATCCACATGCTCCCCCTCCCAGGCCAGCCCGTTCTGCTGCCTGTAATAGTCCGAATCCTGGTCGCCGTTTTTGTCGCCGGTCAGGGCGGAATCGTCCGCCACGGCGTTTGGAATGCTCACATAGTCATGCTCCGCATTGCTGCTACCGGTTCCGCGGCCGCCTCCGGTTCCGTTCCCGGAACCGTTTCCGGAGCCATTGCCGTTTCCGTTTCCGGAACCGTTTCCATTTCCGTCGCCATTCCCGTTGCCGTTGCCATTCCCGTTACCGTTACCGTCTCCGTTTCCATTCCCATCGCCGTCTCCGGAGCCGTCTCCGTTTCCATTCCCATCGCCGTCTCCGGAACCGTCTCCATTCCCATCGCCGGAGTCGTCTCCATCTCCGTTTCCATTTTCGTCCCCCGGCTGCCCGTCCCCGGAGCCGGCGCTTTTTGTGCCGGAAGCGCTCTGGCTGCCGTTTTCATTTGCGGCCGCCTTCGCAAGAGCCTCCGCGCCGGCAACGCCCGCCGCCTCCGGGTTGTCAAGGGCCGACACAAGCTGCTCCAGATTCTGCGCCGCCTGATCGTACTTGTAATTTAACTTCTCCATCGCAGATACCAGGCTCTCAAAGTCCGAGGCCTCAAGCAGCTCCTCCCGCGAGAGGTTCATCGCCTCAGCCAGCTCCTTCAGCTCTGCCTTTTGCTCCTCGGTGAGGCTCTCCGCGTCGATGGCATCCAGCGCGTCTAAAAGCTCCTCAAGCTGATCCTTCTCCTCCTTCGCAGCCTTCTGCACCTGGTGCCTTAAGCGCGCCTGATCCCGCACCGGGGACGGGATAAAGCTCATGCCCGCCGCAAGAGCCGCGGACAGCACAAGGGCCAGCACATGGCGTCTGTCCGTTAAAATCGGAATCCGAATCCGCTCTCTCGCCTCGTTGTAGTGCACAATCGCATCCGCTCGCTGCATCTCCGCAAGCTCGCTCTCATTGTCCATCTGTTCGCAGGCCGTGAGCATCCGCTCCTTTAACCCGAAGGAATCCAGCCGGCGGGCCGCCTGCTTCATGTCGGCCCGCTTTATGAACCCAAAGACAGCGCCGCAGAGAAGCCCTGCCAGAAAGCAAAGCCCCGCCGCCAGATGCACATAGTAAAACGGAACGAACAGAGACGCAAGCTCACACACGGCTCCGAGGAGCCCCGCCGCCGCAGAGAACAGTATCCCGCAGTCAATGATTTTTGCGGCGTTGATCCTTCGTCTGCATTTTCTAAGCTGTTCCTTCAGATATTTTTTTCTTTCCATCCGCTGCTCACTTCACTTTCTCACTGTCCGTCCTCTGGCTTCTGCATGATATTTTCCTGAACGATAACCTGCATATCCGGCTGCTGCATCTGCTTTTTCGCCCGCTTTTTCGCCCGCCGCTTAATGGGATCGATGCGCTTTGAGGCGAGCCAGAGAAACAGGAAAGAGATACCCACAAACAGCACGGTGGATATAACCATCCATCGGCTTCCCGTCGCCACATGGTTGATCAGCCCCTTCGTCTGATGCGCTCCCGTCAGCGTCGCAAAGGTGTTTACCACAGACTCCCCGGTCATCACCCGGCCGAAAAACTCCGCAAGATACACCGCAGGGTTCACCAGAAGAAACAGATACAGATTCTCGCCGTAGGTGTAAGTCAGCGCGGCGTTTGTTGTCTGGGTTGTGCTGTAGGCAGCATTCATCAGCGCAACCTCATATAGCAGGTACGGCAGAAACGTCCCCAGGAAAAATACGATATAGATGATGTAGGACATAATCACCGCGCTGATGCTCTTTTTGCAGAGTGAGGAACAGAGTATGCCAATGCTGGCGGAAAAGAGCGACACGAGAAGCGCAAGGGCCAGAAACCCGAACAGATAGCCCCAGGACATTCCCCCGATTACAAAGGAGAGGGCCATAACCGGCATGCTGGCGATCACGAAAAACATGCTCTGTATCATGGCTGTCATAACCTTTCCCATTACGACCGAAAAAGCGGTCATGCTCGTCGTCAGCATAATGTCAAATGTCTGCCGCTCCTTCTCCCCGGATATGGCGGAGGCCGTCCTAACCGGAACGATCAGACCGAGTATGCCGATCTGCGTCAGCGCCAGCACCGGATAGAGCCAGACCATGGCGCTGTATATGTTGCTGGTGGAAAAGCGGATCTGCTGCTCCATGATAATCATGGCCAGGAAAAACGCAAGGGCCAGTATCAGCTCGTAGATAAACACCCCCCAGCAGATGCGCATACTGCGGGACTGCACCTTCACATCCTTTTTAACGATTGGATTCAGCATAATCGTTTCCTCCCTCCTGTGCGCCGGCATTTTCCGTCACGCGCATAAACAATGTCTCCAGATTGCCCTCCTGCCTGTGAAATCCGGTCACCACCACTTCATTTTCAATCATCGTTGCGATCATCCCTGCGATCTCCTGCTTCGTCATAGAGTGGGACAGCTTCATCTCCTTCTCCCCCACCGACGTCACCTTCACGCCCGCGTACTCGTTTGCGATGCGCACCGCCCGCTCGCGCCCCTCGTCAAATGTGACCACAAGCTGGTTGCTGCCGAACACGTCATCCATCACATCCTCAATGCGCCCTGCGGCCACCAGATGTCCGTGATCCATAATGCCGATGCTGTTGCACATCTCCGAGAGCTCCGATAAAATGTGGGAGCTGATCACGATGGTCTTTCCCATGCTCTTTAAATTAAGAAGAAGCTCCTTCATCTCCACTCTGGCTCTCGGGTCCAGCCCCGAGTTGGGCTCATCCAACACCAGAAGCGCCGGGTTGTGGATCAGCGCCCGCGCCACACACAGCCGCTGCTTCATCCCCCGGGAGAGCGTGTCCACGTAAACCTCCGTCTTGTCGGAGAGATTCACAAGCTCCAGCAGATCCCCGGCAATCTGCGCGATCTCCCTGGAGTGCATCCGGTACATGGAGCCGTAGAAGTCCATATACTCCCGCACCTTTAAATTGTCGTACACGCCGAAGAAATCCGGAACATAGCCGATCTGCTTTTTGATTTCCTTCTGATTCGCCAGCGCGTCGACGCCGTTGATTTTTATCGTTCCGGCATTTGGCAGCATCAGCCCGCACACCATGCGGATCGTCGTCGTCTTGCCGGCGCCGTTTGGCCCCACAAAGCCGAAGAGATCCCCCTTTGGAATGTGGAGGGACAGATCGCTGACCGCCTGAAATTTGCCGTAGCTCTTGTACAGATGATTAATTTGCAGCATGCTCTTTTACCTCCATCTCTGCGTAGGAATAGATGCACCCCCAGGCCTTCTCGCTGCACTTGTCTGCAACCGCCTTATCGTAATCCTTCACAACGCCCACGATTCTCGCACAGGCCGTATCGCCTGGCTGGTTGTCCTCCGCGATGCCGATGCCGCAGAGAAGCGCCGCCATGGCCTCCTGCTCGTACCCCATATTGTTTCCGGAGCTGTAGATCGAGACCATGTCGTAAACGAGGCTGTCATAGTAGGCGACGATCTCCTGAAACACACATCTTCCGTCCTTTGCCGCAGCGGCCAGATCCAGCGTCTCTCCCGCCTTCACATCCGAAAACACCATAATATAACCGTCAAACATCACCGACATGTAGGCGAAATCCCTGTCCGTACCGTTCTTCACCGTTCCGGACAGCGTGGCGGCCGCACCGGAGCCCTTCAGATTCTTTGCCGTAATCGCCCCGCTCTCTCTGCTCCTTCTGCCGGCGTAGAGAAAGCCGTTCTCAAAGTTCGCTCTCGGCTTCATGCCAACCGTCAGCCCGTCGCCGTCGTTTCTGACCCTGTAAAGGTAGTCCGACGTGCTGCCGTTTACGTAGCCGTAGTAGCCGCCCCAGCCCGGCCCCGCCACATCGTAGCCCTCATTTAACCGCAGGCTCCAGGGCTTCACCCCCGAATGGTACGCCAGAAAATACGTGTCCGCACGGCTGCTGCCGGCCTGCTGTGCCGTCACCGAGTACACCTTTGTCTCATTGACCCTTGCGCTCTGTCCGAAAAAGAAAACGCCGACAATGCAGATCATCCCAAGCACCGGCGCGCAGACCCAGTACCACTCGCTCTTTTTTCCCTTTCGCAGAATCAGATAGAGAATGGGCCCCACCACCACAACGTACACGGCGATCAGCACCTTAAGCCCGGTAAAATCCAGATTCGTGTTCCGGTTGTCAATAAAGGAGAGCGCCCGCTGACCCACATACTCCATGTTCGACGAGCCGTTGATATTCTGGTAGCTGGAGGAATTGTACATGGTCTCCTCGTAGATATACGAAACGACAGAGCTGTTCACCTTCTTCATCTCCTCATCTCCCAGAGAGAAAAAGAGGATTGAAACCGCCCCCTCGTTAAGGCTACCGCAGATTCCCGGATTTTCCGAGCTCTCGAAATAATTTCCGACCTGCTGCTTTGCCGCGGACAAATAGTCCAGATCCGCAACGGCCATCTGCTTGAAATCAACACCGGAATCAGTGTAGCTGTAATAAAATCCGTTGCGCACCGCATTTCTCGCCGCCGCATTATCCTCCCCCGGCTCGCTTACGCCAAGCAGGTCAATGCCCAGAAAATCCTCGTCAAACCCTGAGAGAGTCTGCTTTGCATACTCTCCGGTTCCGATTATGAGCCAGCCGCCGTCTTTCACCCAATCCTGAATCCGGGCGATGTTCTCCTCCCCAAGGGATGATGTGTCATAGCGGTCGATCACAAGAAAATACAGCCCGTCCAGATAACCGGAAAGGTTGTCAGCCGTCAGCTCAACCAGCTGCAGCGGATTTCCGCTCGACTGCAGATAAAAATCGTTGCCTCCCGCGTCCATGTAGGTAAGCCCCGAGTAATTGTCCGACAAAATGCCCACCGGAATGCCGGTCACCGTGTTGCCGAACACATTTTTCAGACTGACCGTCTGCAGCACCTTCCCGTGCTCGTCCAGAAAATTCAGCGCGCACATACCGCGCACCGTCTCCACCGCCCGCTCCGGCACGGTGATCGTAAACTGCTTCTTCCCCTGGGCCGCAAGTGTTATCGGCGTCTCGTAGGCACAGTTATCACGGCTGCCGGAAAATACCGCCTGCACGGTTCCGGTAAAATCCTCCCCGCCGTTCTCCACAGTCACCTGCATGACATAGCTGCTGCCGTCCTGCTTAAGCAGGCTCATTTCGCCCAGAAACCGGCCCGTATCCGTCTCTGTCTTCCCGTATACCGGCTTCGCGCCTGCCGCCAGAAAACAGACAAAGCACAAAAGCACGGCAAATGCCGTAAATCCTCTTCGCATAAAAAACTCCTTTCCCTTTCACTAAAAAAACTATAGCACATCGGAGCCGAAAAAACCTTTAAATTCTTCCAAAATTTGTTTAAGAATTTATGAAAAAACAAAAAGGAGCTGCAAAACCCCGCTCCCCTGCCTTCTATCTGTTGTATCCGCCCGGCTGCCCCGCCGGCTTGTTCGCACCTGCCTTATCGCCTTCTGTGAATATGACGCCGCGGTAACGGCAGAGTATATTCAGCAGAAGCGTCCCCAGCACGCAGACGGAGATCACTTCCCCCGCGCCCACCGTCAGCACATTAAACAGGTACGTCATATCCAGCCCCTCAAAATAAATCCGCGGAATGCCGTAGCCGTAGATCAGTATAACCGGAACCACCAGGCTGTTGACAATCACAGGCGGAAGCGTGCACAAAAGCTTATGTCTGCGCAGCATATAGGTAAATACCGCACCTAAAAGCGTCGCGAGGCTTCCGAAAATCACGTCATACACAACCGCACCCGTCAGCAAATTGGCGAGAAGGCAGCCGATCCAAAGCCCCGGAATGGCCGCCGGGGTGAAGAAGGGCAGAATACAAAGCGCCTCCGAAAGCCGCACCTGAATCGTGTGGGAGGCCAGCCCAAACTGATTCGCCACAAAGGTCAGCACCACATACAGCGCCGCAATCAGCGCCGCCTGAACCGTAAATGTCACATGTCTGTTTCTCATCTTTTTTTCTCCTTTAGTTTTGTTTTACGTGTGGAAGGTCTCGAACACACGGCGCTAATCAGCATAACACAATTTCGGAAAAAGTCAAGCCATTACACAAGCTGCTTTTTCTGCCATTTTTTCCCGAGAAACCGGTGCGCAAAGAGCGTGGAGCGAAAAACCCAGTCGATAACCATGGCAAGCCAGACGCCGATGGCTCCAAGACCAAGCATCTGTCCGAAAACAACCGAAAACAGTATCCGAAACACTACCATGGAAAAGATGGAGACCGCCATCGGGTATCGAACGTCTCCCGCCGCCCGCAGTGCGTTCGGCAGCACAAAGGTCATGGGCCAGAACACGATGGCCACACCGTTGTGGATCGTAATGAGCGTCTGCGCCAGCGTCATGGTCTCCGCGCTCAGATTATAAATCTGAAGCGTAAAGGACAGCGTGGCAAGAATAAGCCCGTCCCACACAAGAAACGCAGCCCAGGCAAGCTTCATCAGCTTTGCGGCGTAGTGCTCCGCCTGCCGGTACTCCCCGGCCCCGACGCACTGCCCCACCACCGTGATCATCGCAAGGGCCAGCGCGTTGCCCGGAATCACGCCCACCCCGTCGAAGTTGTTCGCGACCGCATTGGCCGCAATCTGTGTCGTGCCGAAGGTTGCGATAATGGACACAACCACAATTCTGCCAAGCTGGAAAATGCCGTTCTCGATGCCGCTTGGAATTCCGATGTAGAGAATTTTGCCAAGATCTCCCCAGTTGACAAAGGGGCGCGCCGGTCTGACATAGTGGATCTCATGGCGCTGCCCCAAAAGAAGCGCGTTGATCAGAAGCGCAGCCGCGGCACGCGCTATCAGCGAGCCAAGCCCCGCCCCCAGCGCTCCCATCCCAAGGCCGAAGATAAACACCGCGTTTCCTATAATGTTAACCGCATTCATAAAAACAGAAACAGCGAGCGTCACGTTGCTCTTTCCCATGGAGCGAAACAGCGCAGCCGCGGCATTGTAGCCTGCAATAAACGGGTAGGACAGCGCCGACACGATAAAATATATGAGAGCCGCCGACATGACAGGAGGTTCAATGCTTCCGAAAAACAGCCGAAGCAGCGGCACGCGGACGGCGATGCAGAAGGCGGCGATCACCGTCGATATGACGAGCACCGCATAGAGCAGCTGATTCGCCGTCTCGCAGGCCTTCTGCTTCATCCGCTTGCCGATGTACTGGGCGGTGATCACCGCGCCTCCCGTGGCCAGCGCCGACAGAATCGAAAATATCAGCTGATTGATCATATCAATTAACGATACGCCGGAGACCGCATCCTCCCCCACCGCGGAGACCATAACGGTGTCCGCAAGCCCCACAAGCATCACGAGCACCTGCTCCATAAGAAGGGGCCAGATCAGCT
The DNA here is from genome assembly GCA_949740385.1 of uncultured Lachnospiraceae bacterium. GTDB lineage: Bacteria > Bacillota > Clostridia > Lachnospirales > Lachnospiraceae > Roseburia. The sequence goes on along the minus strand of CATJJD010000201.1, from coordinate 26,464 downwards.
TTTTCAGCTTCTCCCCCGAAAACACCGGATTCTCAAACCCACCCTGTACACGAAATAATTTCATAACTGTTCTCCACCTCCCGCGGACATTTTTCGGGCCATGCCCCGTCCAGATGTCCGTATCTTCTTTTTGTGAATTCTTTTTGTAAATTCTTTTATGAATAAAACACGGCGGTTTTGTCCATCCTCTTTACAGAGAAAATGTAATTGTGAGGAGAACAAAAACGTGGCAACCTACAAAGTAGAAATATGCGGCGTCAACACCGCCAAGCTCCCGATCTTAAAAGACAACGAAAAGGAGGAGCTTTTTGCGCGCATTCAAAAAGGCGACCAGCAGGCAAGAGACACCTACATTCAGGGAAATCTCCGGCTTGTCCTCTCGGTGATCAAACGGTTTAACAATCACAACGAAAACGTGGACGACCTCTTCCAGATTGGCTGTATCGGACTTATGAAAGCGATTGACAACTTTGACGTGACCGTAGGTGTCAAATTTTCGACCTACGCCGTGCCGATGATCATCGGCGAAATCCGCCGCTACCTGCGGGACAACAGCAGCTACCGCATACCGCGGTCGCTCAGAGACATCGCCTACAAGGCCATGCAGGCAAAGGAGGCCCTCTCCCGCACTTCCCAGAAAGAGCCTACCCTGGATGAGATTTCCGAGGCCAGCGGCATCCCGACTGAGGACATCGTCTACGCCCTGGACGCCATTCAGACTCCCTTAAGTCTCTTTGACCCGGTCTACACCGACGGCGGCGACACCCTCTACGTCATGGACCAGATCTCGGACAAGAAAAATAAGGAGGAAAACTGGGTGGAGGACCTCTCCTTAAGCGACGCCCTCTCCCGCCTGAACGACCGTGACGAGCGCATTATCAAGCTGCGCTTTTTTGAGGGGAAGACCCAGATCGAAGTCGCCGAGGAGATTCACATCTCGCAGGCACAGGTCTCCCGCCTCGAAAAAAACGCCCTGAAAAGTATGTATCAGTACCTGAAGCTGTAGCGGATATTCTAATTCCACTTGTCGCACAGCGCATTGATCTGGTCCGCAAACTTTGCCAGATCCTTGTTCGCCATGCCCTGGCTCTTTCGGATGATTGCAACGAGCCGCTCCCCGGCAGCAACCAGCCGATCGAAGACGCCGGACGCCCTCCCGGTCTTTTTCTTTTTCATCTCCACCAGCTGACGGCTTCCCTGGGCAACCTGAACGCCCGTCGCCAGGTCAAAGGCGTCCCCGCTGTACGGCGCCACCGCGTCAAAGCCCACCTCGGACTTCACATGCTCCGCGAAGCTCTCCGCCACGGACTCCTCTCCGTGGACGACAAACACCTTCTTCGGAGCCTCCTTAAACGCCCCGATCCAGCGCGTCAGATTATCCCGGCCCGCGTGACCGCTTATGCCCGGCAGGTTGACAATCTTCGCCCGCACGTCGATTTCCTCTCCGAAAAGCTTTACGGTCTTCGCCCCGCCCAAAAGGGCGCTTCCAAGAGTCCCCGGCACCTGAAATCCCACAAAGAGTATCGTGGAATCGCTCCGCCACAGGTTGTGCTTTAAGTGATGGCGGATACGCCCGGCCTCGCACATGCCGGATGCGGATAAAATCACCTTCGGTCTGGAGTCAAAGTTGATCATTTTGGACTCCTCGCTGCTGACCGCCACCTTCAGACCGTCAAAGCGGATCGGGTTAATCCCCAGCTCGATCATGGAGCGGGCATTCTCGTTGAAGCACTCCGACACGTTCTTGTGGAATATGTTGGTGGCCTCCACCGCCAGCGGGCTGTCGATGTACACCTCAAAATTCTGGTACTCCGGCAAAAGCAGCTCGGTCTTGATGCGGCGCATGAAAAACAGCATCTCCTGGGTACGGCCCACGGAAAACGCCGGAATGACCACATTGCCGCCCCGCCCGAAGGTGTCCCGCATCACGTCCTCGAGCATCACCGCATAATCCGGCGGCGCCTCATGGTTGCGGTTGCCGTAGGTGGACTCCATCACCACGTAATCCGCTTCCTCAATGTAATCCGGATTCTTAATCAGCGGGCGGCTGCCGTTGCCGATATCGCCGGAAAAGACGATCTTCTTCGTCACCGGCTCCGCGTCCTCCTCCTGCGCCTCTGTAATCCACATCTCGATGGAGGCCGAGCCAAGAAGGTGCCCCGCATCCACAAACCGCACCGCAAGGCCGTCGCAGATCACCGTCTTCTCCCGGTATTCACAGGAGACAAAATGTCCCAGCACGCCGATGGCGTCATTCATATCGTAGAGCGGCGTCACTTCCGGACGCCCGGCCCGCTTCGCCTTGCGGTTTTTCCACTCGGCCTCAAACTCCTGAATGTGCGCCGAGTCCCGCAGCATAATGTTGCAGAGCTCACATGTAGCCTTCGTGGCAAACACCTGGCCGCGGAAGCCGTGATTGTACAGAAGCGGCAGAAGCCCCGAGTGGTCGATGTGCGCGTGAGTCACAAATACGTAGTCGACCTCCGCTGCGTTCACCGGAATCTCCTGATTCACATACAGATCCGGCCCCTGCTCCATACCGCAGTCCACAAGCAGATTCTTTTCCCCAAAAGATATGTAGTGACAGCTTCCTGTCACCTCGCGGTCCGCCCCCAAAAATTCTAAAATCATAAGCCCATCTCCTTTGTAGTCGTAAACAAATGTCTTTTTGATTATACCATGCCATCCGGTTCTGATTGATGGCAACCCTGCGCGCAGTATAATAAGCGCTCTGTGTTTATTATACCACACATTTCCTGATTTTTACTCAATTTTTTGTATTTCTTTGCGCAATCTTACCATAATTTTTTTTTCGAGTCTGGATATGTACGACTGGGAGATTCCGAGCCGGTCCGCCACCTCCTTCTGGGTCAGCTCCTTGCCGTCTTTTCGGCCCAGACCAAAGCGCAGACAGATAATCTCACGCTCCCTCTCCCCCAGCCGTTCCACCGCCGTGCGGAGAAGCCCGATCTCCACCTCGTTTTCCATATCTCTTGTGATAATGTCCTCATCTGTCCCGAGAATGTCCGACAGAAGAAGCTCGTTGCCGTCCCAGTCCACATTTAAGGGCTCGTCAATGGACACCTCCAGCTTCACCTTGTTGTTGCGCCGCAGATACATGAGTATTTCGTTTTCTATGCACCTGGATGCGTAGGTGGCAAGCTTGATCTTCTTTTCCGGATTAAAGGTGTTGATGCCCTTGATCAGGCCGATGGTCCCGATGGAAATCAGATCCTCCACGCAGATACCCGTATTCTCGAACTTTTTGGCCAGATACACCACAAGGCGCAGATTGTGCTCGATGAGCATTTTCTTCGCGTCCTCCCTGGTGAAGGCCCCCTCCTTTATCTCCGGTCTCGGCGAAATTCCCGAGAGGGCGATCAGGCACCTCTGCTCCTGCTCCTTCTCAAGCGGAGGCGGCAGAATATCCGACCCTCCGATGTAAAAAATTTCATTGTCCTCAAAGAGCACATGAAGCCGCGTCATAAGATGGGTAAATAAGTTGTTCATGTTCCATATCCTTTCTATATATAATTCTATAATTGACTGTTTTCACGGGGCATCACAGCCGCCCGGATTCTCATGCAGTCCGGCGTTCAGTATCATCTGGTAGCTGCGCCCGGCAAGCAGATTTTCCTGTGCAATGCCGCACCAGGCTCCCCGGTACGTCCGATTTCCGCCCCGCATGCTCACCACAAGCTGTTCCACCTGCACCACGCGTATCCACCCGTTTTCCGTCCCCAGTGCGTGATAAGGAATGAGCCGCATCCCGCCGGTGTCGCAGAGGCCGAGCTTCCCTGCCAGGGCGGGGCTTACGATATGTACCGGCTCTCCGGTGTCCGGAATCGACAAAAGATTCCCCGTGTCGAAAAGTCCCAGGCATTTCGACTGCAGACTCCCCTGCCGCAGCGTCACCGCATACAGCCGCCCCAGCTTTTTTACCGACAGCATAAGAAAGCCGGTGAGCAGCCGGGCAACCATAAGCACCGCAATGCCCGCATACAGCGTCAGACTCCGGATGCCGGTGAGATTCGCGAAGGCCTCCGCAACGCCGTCCAAAATGACGATGGAGAGCCAGCTGATGCCGGCCCTCATGAGAAAATCCTTCTTTCTGCAGCAGCCGAAGGCGATCACAAGCATGCCGGGCACCACAAGAAGCGCCGATGCCGCCGTCGCCAGCCCGTAGGAGGGAACGTACAAAAGAAACAACGCCGATGCGACGGCCCCGCAGAGCGCCGCAAGAAGCATACGCAGATACCGCAGAGACACCGGTATCCGGCAGAATGTGTGAGTGAGGGACAGCACGATCAGATTCATCAGAAAATTCTGTTCCACGAACAGATCTATGTAGAATGCGTATATAAAAATCACCTCCTGCTTCTGCCATTATAGAAAACCAGGTCTCTATATTTTGGCAAAAACAGGAGGTCTCTTTTCACAACTTGTAGATAAAATTCGACAAAAGACATGCCTCCGAGAGGCAGAGCCGACGGCGTCTTACATCAGAGATGTAAGACAGGGCTTATCTCTTTGAGTTCTTCAGGAAGTCCGGAATGTTGATCTCCACCGGCTTTACGCTGCTCTCCGGCTGCTTCGGTCTCTGAATGCCGGAATATGTAGGGTTTTGAGCCGGTGTCGGTGTCGGCGCGCCCGGGCGCGTCAGCATTCCCGTAAAGCTTCCGACGCCTGCCGGGCGTGCGGCGGCAGCCGTTCCCGTCGGGCGCGCAGCGCCCGCCCCCGGATAGACCATGCGGGAGCCGACTCCCGGCGCAGCCGCAGCAGGCTGTCTTCCGGAAGCGGTAGCCTCAAGCCCCGTCGCAATGACCGTGATGGTGGCCTCGTCGGTCATCGTCTCGTCGTACTTGGCGCCGAAAATAATGTTGGCGTCACCCCCCGCCATATCCTGTACGTAGCTGGCCGCGTCGTTTGCGTCCATCAGCGATATATCTCCCGAAATATTGATGATAACGTGGGAGGCCCCGGTGATCGTCGTCTCCAGAAGCGGGGACGCCACTGCAAGCTTCACCGCCTCGATGGCCTTCTCGTCTCCCTTGGCGTTTCCGATGCCAATGTGGGCCATACCCTTGTCCTTCATAACCGTCTGTACGTCCGCAAAGTCCAGATTGATCAGCGCCGGAAGGTTGATCAGATCCGTGATTCCCTGAACCGCCTGCTGGAGTACCTCGTCCGCCTTCTTTAACGCGTCCGGCATGGATGTGCGCCTGTCCACAATCTCAAGAAGCTTGTCATTTGGAATGACAATCAGCGTATCCACGCTCTCCTTCAGCCGCTCAATGCCGGAAACCGCGTTGATCATGCGCTTCTTCGCCTCAAACTTAAACGGCTTGGTCACAACGCCGACCGTCAGAATTCCCTGTTCTCTGGCAATTCTCGCCACAACCGGAGCGGCGCCCGTTCCGGTTCCGCCGCCCATGCCGCAGGTGACAAACACCATGTCGGAGCCCTTGACCGCCGCGGAGATCTCCTCCGCACTCTCCTCCGCCGCCTTTGCGCCGATCTCCGGCTGAGCCCCTGCGCCCAGTCCCTTCGTCAGCTTCTCCCCGATCTGAAGCAGCGTCGGCGCTTTGCAGAGCTGCAGAGCCTGCTTGTCCGTATTGACACCGATAAACTCAACACCGCCTATATTCTCGTCAATCATGCGATTCACAGCATTATTTCCAGCGCCACCCACACCAATTACGATAATCTTGGCGCTTGTGTCCGCCTCTGTTGTACGAATCTCCAGCATGGTTTTTCCTCCTCTTTCTCATCCCAGACTTTATATAAAACAGGCTCACATATGAACTCCGTCGCGTTCTGCGCATACCCATATAGACTATAATATAATTTTTCCGGCAAATAATCAACAAAAAAATTATGATTTTTTCGATTTTGAAGATTTTCGCTTATCTTTCCGGTCGAACACAATGTTTGTCGTTTCCTCCGTCCAGTTCTCCAGATGAAGCGTTCCCTCCTCCCCCGAAAGCAGCGGCAGAATCTTATCCATCCGCTCCACCTTCTGGGTCAGAAGACTCAGGTCTCCCATCTCCACCGTAACCTTGCCGAACACCAGCACCGGCTCGTTTTTCACACCGTAGGACACGGAGTCCGGCGCAAGGCCGTTTCGCTTTAAAGCCTGGGTCAGCGTCAGAATGCTCTTTAGCGCTCCCTCCTCGATCGGGAGCTTCTCGTAGAGCACCACCGTGCTGCAGTCGATCCCCACAATCTGGGGAACGTCCGGAATTTTCTCCGCCGACGTCTCCACCACAAAGCCGTCCCGGTCAAAATAGGCGTTCTCGTCGATGGAGGGAATGTACAGGTAGCCCATCATCATCTTCTCGTACACCTTAATGTGCAGCGTCTGAGGATTTTTCAGAGTGATTTCCATGTCGTCCACAAAGGGCACTTCCTCCGTCTCCACAAAACGGTATTTCAAAAACACATACAGAGAATTCCACGAGTACTCGTCGTTTAACACCGCCTGCTCGATCACGTCCGCGCCGTAGAGCTCGTTGCCGTCCACCTCTACGTGCTTCACCTGAAACACCCTGACCACAATAAGCGCCGCCATTGCAAAAATGAACAGCAAAACAAGCAGCGATATGAGAATTCTCTTTATTTTTTTTACTTTCCTTCGCTTTTCCTTAATCATCATAAACTGACATTCTCCAGACGAATTCCTCTGGACACAGACAGGACAAGTCCCACCTCCGCCATCAGAAAAATCAAAGACGTCCCTCCGTAGCTGATAAAGGGCAGAATGACGCCGGTATTCGGTATCGTGTTGGTTACAACCGAGATATTTAAGATTACCTGGATTGCGATGTGCGACATGACGCCCGACACCACCAGCGCCCCGAAGAGATCCTTCGCGTTGTTGGCGATAATCATCATCCGCCAGATCAGAAGTATAAACAGTAAAATCACGCTCACCGCCCCAAACAGTCCCAGCTCCTCACATATAATCGAAAAGATCATGTCGTTCTGGGACTCCGGCACGTTTCCCATCTTCTGCAGGCTCTCCCCGAGCCCTTTTCCGAAGAGTCCGCCGGAGCCGATGGCATAGAGCCCCTGCAGCGTCTGATAGCCGGCATCCCCCGCTTCTTCCGGGTGCAGCCAGGCCTCGATGCGGCCGCCGCGGTAGCTTGCGGCCACGACAAACACCAGCGAAAATGCGATGCCGATCACGCCTACGATAATAAACTGCAGATACCTGGGGCTTGCCACAAACAGCATGCAGACGATAATGCCGAAGATAATAATGGCCGTACTTAAGTTATTGTAGGCGATCACCCCAAGGAGCGGCGCCATGATGAGCAGCACCTTCACCAGGCTCTTCACTTCCACGAGCTGTCTGCAGGTCCGCTCGATCAGCGTCGCCATAAAGACGATCACCGCCAGCTTTGCAATCTCCGACGGCTGAAAGGAAACCGGGCCCAGCCACAGCCAGCGGGACTGGCCGTGGGAGCTTCTCGTTAGTCCCGGAATCGGAATCAGCACCAGGGTACAGAGGGCGAAGGAGCCGATGTATGCCATGGTTCCCAGCCGCTTCCACACCCGATAGTCGATTTTCGCCAGAAAAAACATCGGGATAATGCCGATCAGAATATTTCGAAGCTGCAGCTTTAAGTAATAGGCGCTGTCGCCGTATTTGTTGGCTGACGTGTACGAGCTGGAGCTGTACACCATCACCAGCCCGAAGCACAGTAAAAAAATTGTGATAAAAAGCAGATTGTAGTCAAAATATGTAGGGTTTTTCTTTCCTCGCCGCTTTCCTGCCACCAATACTACTCCTTCAAATCGCGAACTATTTCTTTGAAGCGCCGGCCGCGCTCCTCATAATTGGCAAACATGCCAAAGCTTGCGCAGGCAGGGGACAAAAGCACCGCATCCCCCGGGAGAGCGCGGTCATAGCAGTAGCCCACCGCAGCCTCCAGCGAATCCAGCCGCACCGTGCGCAAAAATCCGTGCCGGTGGGCGCAGTCCTCGATGGCGCCCGCGGTATCTCCGATCAGCACAAGCTCCTTCACCTTCCCGTCGAAGGCTTCCAGCCACGCATCGTATTCGGACTGCTTGTCGTAGCCGCCTCCGATCAGAAACGTCGGCCGCTCCATCGCGCAAATGCCCTGAATCGCCGCATCCACATTGGTCGCCTTCGAGTCGTTGTAAAACTGCACGCCCCGCTTTTCGGCGACATACTCGATCCGGTGCTCCACCGCGGTAAACTCCTTAAGTCCCTGCACGATCTCCTCTGCCGGAGCTCCCATGGCGTAAGCTATCGCCGCTGCTGCCATGGCATTCTCGTAGTTGTGCCGCCCGAGAATTTTCAGCTCGTTTACCCGGACAACCTCCTCCGCCTGCCCCTGCACAGCCCGGTAAATAACGCCGTCCTCCAGATAAAAGCCCTCCGAAAGCCGCCTTTTACTGCTGAACCAGACCACGGCAGCACTGCACTGCGCTCCGAAGCGGCGCAGCTCTTCATCCTCATAGTTTAAGACGCACACCGAGCCTTTTCCCTGATTTTTCGTGATGGACTCCTTCGTCCTGATATAGCACTCCATCGTGTGGTGGCGGTTCAGGTGGTCCGGCGTAATGTTTAAGATCGCAGACACCTCCGGCGCGAAGGTGAGGGCCGTCTCCAGCTGAAAGCTGCTGATCTCCGCCACCGTCACGGTGTCCTCCGTCATCGTGCACGCCTCCGAGGTGTAGGGAATTCCGATATTTCCCACCGTTCTCACATCCGCAAAAAAGCGCCCCAGTATGGCGGCGGTGAGTGCCGTCGTCGTCGTCTTGCCGTTGGTTCCGGTAATGGCTGCCACACGCCCCTTCCCGAAGCGGTACGCCAGCTCGATCTCGCCCCATATGGCGATGCCGTGGGCGCGCATGCGCTCCGCCAGCGGCGTGTCCGCCGGCACTCCCGGGCTGAATACCGCGATGTCCACCGACGAGAGCTGTTCTTCGGTGAGCTCCCCCAGAATAAGCGGCGTCTCCGAAAGCTCCTTATGCTTTTTCCGAAAGGCCTCCGCGTCCAGACTGCGGTTTCCGTCAAACAGCCATACGTCTGTCTTCTTATTTATAAGCAGTTTTGCAGCGGCAGCTCCGCTGATGCCGGTTCCCACCACGAGAACTCTCTTACCCACAATGTCCATCTCTCTCCCTCTTTTCTGTCGGTGTATATCATAAGCATTGTATACTATTGTATTCCATTCTCGAAAAGATTACAACCGGAATATGAGCTACTCTTCGGTTTTCTCATCCTTTTTGGCCGCCTGGTCCGGCTCGATTCCAAGATACGGCAGAATGTTGGAAAAAATCTCCCGCGCCACCGGAGCCGCAATGGTTCCGCCGTAGTAGACGCCCTGGGGATTTCGGATGATGACCAGCACGAGAACCTGCGGGTCGTCGGCCGGCGCAAAACCGAGAAAGGAGGAGATGGAGCGATTGGCGGAGCGCGGCAGCGTCTGGGAGGTTGCGGTCTTTCCGCCGATCTCATAGCCCTCTATGTACGCCTTGTTTCCGCCGCCCTCGGACACTACCTTTTCCAGAAGCTGCCGGATCGTGGCGGAGGTCTCCTCTGTGCAGACGCCCTCTGTCGTCTCGTAGGTCAGCTCCTCCAAAACCTCGCCCTCCGGCGTCTCCACCCGCACACCGAAATGCGGCGTCACTCTTGTTCCCCCGTTGATAAAGGAGGACACCGTCGTGACCAGCTGAATCGGCGTAATCTGAAAGGACTGCCCGAAGGAGATGGTGGCAAGCTCCACCGGCCCGATGTTGTCCTCCCTGTGCATGATGGTGGCCGCCTCCCCCGGCAGGTCGATGTTCGTCTTTTTCAGGAGCTGAAACTGCTCGAAGTAGTCGTAGAAACGGCTTACCCCAAGCCGCTGCCCCACGGTGATAAACACCGGATTGCAGGAATTTTCAATGCCCTGCACAAAGTTTTCCGCGCCGTGGCCCTGGGTTCTGTGGCAGCGGATTCTGCGGTCCTCCACCACAATGTAGCCGGGACAGTAAAAGCTGTCGTCCGGCGACACCACATGCTCCTCCAGCGCCGCGCAGGTTGTTATGATCTTAAATGTCGAGCCCGGCTCGTAGGTGTCGCTCACACAGTGGTTGCGCCACATCTGGTTCAGGCAGTCCTGCTCCTCGTCGGTTCCCGCATACTCCTCGTACTGCTCAATCAGCGTAAAGGGTTCGTTCAGGTTGAACTCCGGGTAATCCGCCAGTGCCATGATTTCTCCGTTCTTCGGGTTCATGACAAGGACGCTCACCGAGTCCGCATCCTTCTGCAGATACGCCTTCTCCGCCGCCTGGGCCGCGAACATCTGAATGTTGTAGTCCAGAGAGATGTGGAGATTGTTGCCCGGGACGGGCTCCACACGCTCCTCCCCGATATTGTCCACCTCCACGCCCCTTGCGTCCGTCGTCGTCAGTATCGTCCCGTCCTCTCCCTGCAGATAGCTGTCGTACACCGTCTCAAGGCCGATAATGCCCTGATTGTCCCCGCCGGTGAAGCCGAGCACCTTCGAGGCCAGATCGTCGTAGGGGTACTCCCTTTTATAGTCCTCATCCCCCTTCGCGCCGGCGTAACCGTAGGAGAGTATCCGGTTTCCCGTCTCCTTGTCGACGTTGCTTTTGATCCGCTCGATGGAGGTCACCTTCTCCACCCGCTTTCTGATCCGCTCCTCCGAAATGCCAAGCTCCTTTACGAGCATGTTTATAACCGCCTCCGGGTCCTCAATCTGGTTGTGAATGACCGAGATCGTGCACACAGACTTGTTGGAAGCAAGCACCACGCCGTTTGCGTCTATGATTTTGCCGCGGGCCGCCTTAATCTGCCGCTCTCTCTGCTGCAGGTCCGTGGCCAGCTTTGAGTAGTACTCTCCGCGGAATACCATAAGATATACGAGACGCCCAAGCAGAACACATCCGCAGAACAGTACTGCGAAGAAAAATACACATATTTTCTTTCGGTGAAAGGTCTTGTTTCGCTCCATGCAAAGACCTCTCCTATGCTTTCTTCGTATTAATGTATGTTCTGCGGATGTAAGCTAGAACCAGAGGGCACGGCCTATTTGCCTTCTGTCACGCCCCGTCGTCCCCGTTATCCTGGTTATCTTCGTTATCCTCATTGTCCCCGCTGCCGGGGTCTGCGGCGTCATCCGGATCGTCCCCCGGCGGTGCATTTCCGCCGCCCGGACCGCCTCCTTCCGGCAGATCAATCCCGCCTTCCCCATCGTCTCCGGTATCCGGATCCTCCTCTTCGTCAGGCGGTTTTGGGTCAGACGGACTGTCTCCGCCGTCGCCATCCTCCCCGTCCTCCGGGCTGCCGCCGCCGTCGTCTTCTTCATCCTCCTCGCCGTCTTCCCTGCCGCCTGTCATGTCCGTCTGCGGAGGAGGCGGATTGCCGCCCTTCCACTGGGTATTTGTGCCCGTGACATCCAGGCCCTCGTTTATTCCGGTCTTTTTCTCGTCCGGATAGATGCTCATATAAGGAAGCACCTCCTCCAGTATCTCCCGCACAATATCCTGGGCGAAATAGCTGTGGGGCTGATCCTCCACGTTGGGCTCGTCCACCACACAGTAAATCATCAGCTGCGGATTCTCATTCGGCGCATACCCGAGAAAGGACACCAGATACTTGCCGTTGCCTCTGGGATATTTCTGGGCGGTTCCGGTCTTTCCTCCCATGGAATAGCCGTCTACCTTCGCCGTCTTTCCGGTTCCGTCCGAGACCGTGTGAAGCATGTACTCCTTAAGCAGCGCGCCTGTGCTGGCCGAGACGGTCTGCTTTACGGCCTGCGGCGTGTTTTCCTTTATGGTGTTGCCCTCCGCGTCGGTGATCTTTGCCACAATCTGGGGCTGATAGTAAGTGCCGCCGTTGATCAGGGAGCAGAACGCTGCCCCCATCTGAATCATCGTGCAGTTGTAGTTCTGTCCGAAGGAGTTGGTGGCAAGGTCGATGGGTTTGATATTGTCCAGCGTAAACATAAGCGACGCCGCGCTGGCCTCACCCGGCAGATCAATGCCGGTCTGCTGGCCGAAGCCGAATATGGACTGGTACTCCAGAAAGTTCTCTGCCCCGATCCGGTAGGACATCTGCATGAGGGCGTCGTTGCAGGAGTCCATCAGCGACTTCTCCACCGTCTCCGTCCCGTGACCGCTGCGGACGACGCAGCTCACCCAGCTGTCAAACTGCTCGCCTCCGTCGCACTCAAAGGTCGTATTTTTTTTAACCGTCCCCGTCTCAATTCCGCAGGCCACCGTCAGCGGCTTCTGGACCGATCCCGGCTCATAGGTCTCCGTCACACAGTAGTTCTGCCACAGGCGGTTTAACTCCTCTAACAGGTCCTCGTCCGAAAGCTCCTCAAGCTCTGCCTCTGTGTGAAATTCCGAGAGATCTCTCGGGTTATTCAGATCAAACGTCGGGTAGTTGGCCATGGCCAGTATGCGCCCGTTGTTTGGGTTCATAATGATAACCGCCGTGTTTTTGCTGCCGGGCCCCTCCTCGTGGTTGTCCTTATACGCCTCGTTGAACTCCAGGATTTTTTTCTCCACAATGGACTGAATGTTGGCGTCGATGGAGCACACAAGGGTCTTTCCGTCCTGCGCCGGGATAACCGTCTTCTCAAAGTTGTTGTCCGAATTGAGATAGCCGTACTCGCGGCCGTTGACGCCGTTTAATACGCTGTCATAATAGTTTTCAAGCCCCAGCGTTCCCACATTGCCGGAGGCGGTAAAGCCGATCACCGACGCCGCAAGCTGCCCGTAGGGGTATGTTCTCTGGTACTCCTTCTCAAACCACACGCCCTTTATGTTGGGGTTTATGCGGTTTCCGTCCTCATCCACCGCATCCTGCAGCTCGACAAAGGGCTGTACCTCGTCGTAGGGAAGCTTCTTCAGCAGTACGATGTACTTGCTGTCCTTCTGGTCCTTCGCATAGATCTCCAGATCGCCCCTGTCCAGCTGGGGAAAGCACTCCGTCAGCGCCTGAATCGTCGGCGCGATGTACTCCTCCCTGTCTGTCATGACCGAGCAGTCCAGTATCACATTATACACCGCGACGCTCGTGGCAAGCAGTGTGCCGGAGGAATCCACAATATCGCCCCTCCGGTAGGGAATTGCCTTGCTGTCGTAGGACTGCAGAGAGAGCACTTTTTTCTCGTATTTCTCTCCGCTCGTATACTCAATGTACATAAGCCTTCCGATCAGCCCGCACAGCAACAGCACAATGACGGAAAAAAGCGTCATCAGCTTGCCGCGCATTTTACGGCTGAATTTCTTCGGCGGCTTTCTCTTTCTTTTCACCAAAAACCCCTGCCCTTCTACGGAATATCAAAATACTGATCCATATAGTTGCGCGTCTCGACCGTATAGTATACGATCTGATCCTCCCTGGGGTAAGTCATTCCAAGCTCTTTGACGGCCACGTCCCTGATGTAGTTTAAGTCCACGGACGTCATCATATTCTTGTATTTTGCATCGTTGTCCGCCCGCAGATCCCCCAGCTGGGACTGCAGCGCCGCGATGCGGTTCATGCGGGCCGTCACCTGTGCCTGAAGCGACACGAGCGCCGCCGAGGAAAGTGCGACAATAATCACACATACCGTCAGAAACGAGACATAGCTCCTGCTCATGCCCATCGCTCTCTGCCGGTTTCGCCTTGCGGCGTTTCTGCGGCTCTTTCTGCGCTGGCTTCGCTCTATTTCTTCGCGGCTTTTGCGCTGCGGGCGGACAGGTGTGTCGAGCTCTCTTACGGTATTCCCATTGATGTAATAATTATCTGTCATATATATTTCTGTCCTGCTTTCTAATCATGTTTCCGGAGTGTCGTTGGGTCTGGCAGACCATCGGCGGTGTCTGGTCCTGGCGGACGGGCATCCTGCATCAAAGATGCAGGACAGGTCCTCGCCGGACGGGCATCCTGCATCAGAGATGCAGGATAAACTTCAAACACCCTGAGCTTAGCGCTTGCCGCGCGATGGTTGCGCTCCAGTTCTTCGGCGGATGCAGTGATCGGCCGGCGGCTGATCACGCGTCCCTTTGGCTTTTTTCCACACACGCACACCGGAAAATCTGGCGGGCAGGTACATGGGTTTTCGTTCTTTTTAAAGCATGCTTTAACTATGCGATCCTCCAGGGAATGAAATGTGATCACGCAGATGCGCCCTCCCGGTGCAAGCAGCCCGATCATTTCGTCCAGGTGGTCTTTGAGTACATCCAGCTCGCGGTTTAACGCAATCCGAATCGCCTGATAGGTTCGTTTGGACGGATGTCCCTTGTCCCTCGCCCGCATCGGAATTGCCCTTCCGATGACGGCGTTCAGCGCTCCGGTCGTCTCAATCGGCCCGTCTGCACGGGCCGCCACGATGTGTTTTGCAATGTTTTTCGCGAACCGCTCTTCCCCGTAATCCCGGATGATCCGAAACAGTTCCTCCTCACTGTAGTTGTTCACAATATCCCGCGCGGTGACTGTCTGTCTGACATCCATCCGCATGTCCAGCGGGGCATCCTCCACCCGGTAGGTGAATCCTCTCTCCGGCGTATCCAGCTGAAAGGATGACACGCCAAGATCCAGAAGGATGCCGTCCACCTTCGGAATTTCAAGCGTGCGAAGCACACCCGCCATGTCGGCGTAGTTGCTCTGCACGATTGTTGTCCTCTCTCTGTACGGCAGCAGCCTCTCTGCCGCTGCGTCAATCGCATCTTTGTCCTGATCGATGCCGATCAGTCTTCCTCCCGTTAATCTTCTGCAGATCTCTGCGGAATGTCCCGCTCCCCCCAGCGTTCCGTCCACGTAAATGCCGTCGGGACGGATGTTCAGACCTTCGATGGTCTCTTTCAGCAAAACTGAAGTATGTCTGAATTCCATCGCTTCTCCTTTCCGGCCCACCGCAGCTCTTCGAAGCCGAATCTAAATTCCGATTCCAAGCTCCGCCATATGCTCTGCAATCTCCTCCATGTCGTCAAAGTCGCTGTTGTCCATATAACGCTCCTTACTCCAGATTTCCACCCGGCTGAACACACCGATCGAGACGACTTCCTTGTCAATTCCGGCATACTCTCTGAGATTCGCAGGCAGAAGAATTCTCCCCTGTTTGTCCACCTCGCAGTTTGCCGCACCCGCAAAAAAGAACCGCAGGAACTTTCTTGCATCTTTGGATGTCAGCGGCTTCTCGCGGAGACTGTCCTCGATGCGCGCCCACTCTTCATTGGAATACACGTACAGACATCCGTCCAGCCCTTTTGTCACAACGAATTCGTTGCCCAGCTGCTCCCGGAATCTGGACGGCACGATCATTCTGCCCTTGGCGTCGATCGTATGGTTGTACTCACCCATGAACATGTGCGCTCACCTCCTCACAGCATTCCGGTGGTTATGTCGTTATCCACATGGTTATCAACTTATCCACCACTTTATGCCACATAGTGGAACAGACACTCCACATTCCGCCACCTTTCCTCCATCTTACCCCATACTCCCCCCAAAATCAAGGTTTTTCTATTTTTTCTAAATGCGCCCCATATATTGTGGTCAGCAAAAAAACAGCGTACAATATGAGCCTTTTTATATTTCCTTTTAAGAAAATTGTGATATAATAAAAATATTGAAAAATAATTTCAGATTTTTGAATGGATTTGCCTGCTTCAATCGTATTATGAGTGAAACAGTCATTTAACAACCACTTACAGGAGGGAATCATGAAGAGAGTAATAGCAGGAATTGTAACACTTGGACTTGTACTGTCCTTCGGGCAGTCTTCAACCGTTTTTGCACACGGCCATCACAGAAACCACAACAACAGCTACACCTGCGGCTACTGCAGCAAGAACTGCAGCTATGTGGACCGGGACAACGACGGATACTGTGACAACTGCGACAGAGCAATCTGCCAGAAGACGCACAGAAGCCACAATGGCCGCGGAGGACATTGCGGCAGATAAACCCCAGCATATTTTACCGGAGTTTCACTATGAGAAGCGAACATGAGGTAAACAGAGCCGTTGAGCAGTACGCCGATACTGTCCGGCGGCTCTGCATGATACATCTGAAGAATTACCACGACACCGAGGACATATTTCAAACGGTTTTTTTGAAATATGTCCTTAGTTCCGTTGTATTCAAAAGTGCCGAGCACGAAAAGGCCTGGTTTATAAGGGTCACAATCAACGCCTGCCGGGATTTTCTCAAAAGCTTTTTCCGCAGCCGCACCGTTCCTCTGGACGCGCTCCCCGCAGAGAGCGCCGGACTTACGGAGGAAAACAGCGACGTGCTGGCCGCGGTTCTGTCTCTGCCGGCAAAATACCGGAATGTCGTCTATCTGCACTACTACGAGGGCTACTCCGCCATCGAAATCGGCAGTATACTGAAAAAAAACGTAAATACCGTCTATACGCTTCTGACCCGCGCAAGGCAGCTGCTCAGGGAAAAGTTGGGAGGTGATTGGAATGAATGACAGAATTGCACAGGCATTTGACAAAATCCATGCCGAAGATGCGCTCATAATACACACAAAAGAATTTCTCACCGTAAAAACCAGGCATTTTTCCAGAAAACCGGTTCCCGCCGCAAGGAAAATCGCTGTCGCCATGGCGTGCTTCATGCTCTTTTTCATCGGCGGCAGCAGCTATCTCTCCTGGTTTACGTCGATCTCCACCATAAGCATCGACGTAAACCCGTCCATTGAGCTGGACGTCAACCGGTTTGACCGGGTGATTTCCGTCCGCTCCTACAATGAGGACGGAGATTCCCTTCTGGCCGAGACAGACCTCCGCTTCCTGGACTACCGGGAAGCGCTGCACCTGCTATTGGAGACGGAGGATATGCAGCCCTACTACTCGCCGGACTCCTTCATCGCCGTCACGGTGTTCGGTTCCGACGAGAATCGCAAAGACGAGATGCTGGCCATTGTGACTGACTGCACGAGTATCTACCGCAATGTGCACTGTTCCTCCGGGGATTCCATGGACGCCTCCGATGCCCACGCAAGCGGGATGTCCTGCGGCAAATACCAGGCATACCTGGAGCTTTACAGTCTGGACCCATCCGTCACCACCGAGGAAGTGCAAAAGCTTACCATGCGGCAGATCCGCGATCGAATCCAGGACCTCTCAAAAGGCGGCTGCTCACGGCCGGACAGCGAGCGGGCGCACATAAAAGAAACGGAGCACCACGAGGAGGAAGCTCACGGCGGCGGAAAACCAAACAGCGATAAAAACAACGTCCGTGACGAAAATCAAAACACGAATAAAAATCAAAGCACGAATGAAAATACAGACACGAGTGAGCATGAGAGCACGAATCCGGACGACAGCCCGGCAAAAAATAAAAACAGGAATGAAAATGAAAAAAACAATAAAAATCAAAACGGCGGCCATCACTGCCGCGGCCGCCACGGGGGATAACCATCCCCCGTTTTTATTACAGCTCCCGCCTGCGGCAGCGGATATGCCAGACCACAATCCAGACAAAGGACACCGCCACGCAGAGCGCTGCCACCGCCATAGACACCGGATACCCGATTCCCGGAAGAAGAAGCTGATCCGTCCGTATCGACTCAATCCAGAAACGGCCTATGCCGTACCCGAACAGGTACAAAAGGAACACCTCCCCGTCGAAGGCTTTTCGCTTCGTGAACCAGATCCGCACAAAGAGCAGACACAGATTCCAGAACGACTCATACAGGAATGTCGGATGAACCTGGATATATTTGATCCCGTCCACCACCACCGTATTTGCCAGAAGCTCGTCCGTCAGATCCGAGGAGCGCACCGAAGACAGCGGAAGCTGCATGGCGAACAGCCCGTCGGAGTAGCCGCCGAACACTTCCCGGTTAAAAAAGTTTCCCCAGCGACCGATCACCTGCCCCAGCACAAGCCCGATCCCCGCCGTATCGCAGAGCTTCCCGAAAGACAGCTTTTTCACCCTTGCAAACACAAACACCGTAATGACCGCTGCGATCACGCCGCCGTAAATCGCAAGTCCGCCCTCCCTCACATTTAAAATGCGAAGCAGATCATTTCGGTAGTAATCCCACCGAAACACCACATAGTAGATTCTTGCGCCGATCAGTGCGCATACAATGGCCACCAGCGCCAGATCAAAATATGTATCCGGGTTCTGTCCGGTCCGCCTTGCCATCCATCCCGCAATCAGAATCCCCGCGATCATTCCGATTGCGATGGTGATGCCGTAGTAGGCGATGGAGAAATTGCCGATCATGATGTTCTTTCCCACATGCTCCAGATAAATGTTGAGATTCGGAAAATTAATATTATAGTCCATACCGTAAGTCCTTCCTGATATTACCAGCACTTTGCTCATTATAGCACAGGAGCACTTTAAAGCCAACCGAAAATAATGTTATTTTCTGTCGATTCTTCACCCCTATACAATAAGGAAGAAAAAGGAACCGGCCAGTGGCCGATTCCTCTTTTTCGGGGTGTATTAGCAGCAGCACTCGAAGCTTCCGCACTCGGTCTCTCTGCTGCTGTCCGCGTGACCTCCCGTAATACCGATGTGTTTCGCGGTACACTTTTTGGAGTCATTGAACCTGCAGCCAACCGCCTCACACATAATCTCCGTATTTCTGGACGCCTCGCCCGCAGCGTTTCGCCCGCAGCCGCAGCCGCAGCCTCTGTGCTGGTAGCTTGCGCAGCATGTCTCGGAAGGAGCCTTTGCCTGCATTCCCTCCACGCGGATGTCGTTTCTTCTGCAGCAGTTGTTCTCATTGTAAGAGCAGTTTACCACATTACAATCAAATACTGTCATGTTACATACCTCCTGTTCATTCCATTCCTTACAGCTTCCGTCATGTTCATCTGCATCGCATTTCATCTATGATAAAAACAGAAATGATTTTCTGCCATAAGTAGTATGCAACATTTCGCTCTGTCTATGCCGCCAAATTTTTCTAAAAAATATGTTAACCCCGCTCCTCCTGCGGCAGCTCCTCGCGGATCTGTTTTGTGCGGATCTCCTCGCAGATCTGGCTGATAAAATCGCCGACGGGCTTTGCGCCCTCGTCCCCGGCAAAACGGCTCCGGACGGAAACCGTGTTGTCCGCCTCCTCCTGCGCTCCCACAACGAGCATGTACGGCAGCTTATCCAGCCGTGCCTCGCGGATCTTGTAGCCGATCTTCTCCGCCCGCCGGTCCACCGTCGCATCGATGCCGTTTTTCTTAAGCTCTGCCTCCAGCCGGTTCGCATAGTCCATATACTTGTCGGAAATCGGAAGCACCCGCACCTGCTCCGGGCACAGCCAGGTCGGGAACTTGCCCGCATAGTGTTCGATCAGCCAGGCCAGCGTGCGCTCGTAGCAGCCCAGGGATGTGCGGTGAATAATATACGGCCGCTTCTTATCGCCGTTTGCATCCACATAGTACATGTCGAAATTCTCGGCGATGGCGCAGTCCAGCTGGATGGTCACCATAGTGTCCTCCTTGCCGTAAACGTTCTTCGCCTGAATGTCGATCTTCGGTCCGTAGAATGCAGCCTCTCCGTCCTCCTCCACAAACGGCACGCCCCTGTCCACAAGAATCCTCCGCAGCATCGCCTGGGTGCTCTCCCAGTAAGCCTCGTCGCCGAGATATTTCTTTTTATTCTCCGGGTCCCACTTCGAAAGGCGGTAAGTCACCTCCTCCTGCAGTCCCAGGGTGCTCAGTATATGATAGTTCAGATCAAAGCATGCTTTAAGCTCCTCCTCGCACTGGTCCGGACGGATCACATTGTGTCCCTCGGAGATAGTAAACTGGCGAACCCTTGTCAGCCCGTGCATCTCGCCGGAATCCTCGTTTCGAAACAGCGTGGAGGTCTCTCCCATACGGTACGGCAGATCCCGGTAGGAGCGCTGCTGCGCCTTGTAGCAGTAATACTGGAACGGACAGGTCATCGGGCGAAGAGCCATGGCCTCGTCGCTGTCCGCATCCCCCAGCACAAACATGCCGTCCAGGTAGTGATCCCAGTGGCCGGAAATTTTGTACAGGTCCGACTTTGCCATCAGAGGCGTTCTTGTGCGGACATAGCCCCACTCCTGATCCTCCAGGTCCTCAATCCAGCGCTGCAGCTTCATGATCATCTTCGTTCCCTTCGGCAGCATAAGCGGAAGTCCCTGTCCCACCACGTCGACTGTGGTAAACAGTCCAATCTCCCGGCCCAGCTTATTGTGATCCCGCTGCTTCGCGTCCTCAAGCCTTGCAAGATGCTCCTTCAGCTCGTCTTTTTTATTGAAGGCCGTGCCGTAAATTCTCTGCAGTCTGGCCCGGTCGGAGTCGCCCCGCCAGTACGCCATGGAGGACGACAGCAGCTTAAACGCCTTCACGCCCTTCGTGCTCATCAGATGCGGGCCTGCGCACAGATCCACAAAGCCGCCCTGATCGTAAAAGCTGATCTGCGCATCCGCAGGAAGAGCCTCGATCAGTTCCACCTTGTACGGCTCGTTTTTCTCCTGCATCAGCTTAACAGCCTCATCCCGCGGAAGGGTAAATCTTGTGATACCCCTGCCCTCTTTGATGATTTTTTTCATCTCATCCTCGATCTTATCCAGATCCTCTCTCGAAAAGGGCTCCGCGTCAAAATCGTAGTAAAATCCGTCCGCGATGGCCGGCCCGATGGTCACCTTCGCCTCCGGAAACAGACGTTTCACCGCCTCCGCCAAAATGTGGGACGCCGTGTGGCGGATCACCTGCAGCCCTTTGGGGTCGGAGGCTGTCACGATACTCAGCTCACAGTCCTCTTCGATCACAGTTCTCAGATCCAGAATCTCTCCGTTTACTTCCCCGGCACAGGCGACTCTTGCCAGCCCCTCGCTGATGTCACCGGCGATCTCTATAATACTTTTTGCTTCGCTGTACTCCCTTACGGAGCCGTCCTTTAACGTTATCCTCATCTCATAATCTCCTGTTCTTTTGTCATGTTTGAAATATTAATATTATTCATCCTCGTCCTCTTCACTCTCGCCGTCCAGCGACGCGTGATAGTGATGGCAGCCGTTTCCGCAGCCGTAGGTCTTTGCCGACCGCGACGACAGAAGCATTCCCGTCACACAGCCGAAAAGCGCCGCCACAAGCACGGCAAGCAGACCGTCCAGCTTCGTGACCGTGCACTCCTCATCCATCGTGCTCCAAAATTCTCTGATTTTTTCCATCATAATGATTCCTCCTTCAATGATTGCTCAGGCGGGAACAGCTCCCACCAAAAAATCCCCGGCGTTATCTCACAATAACACCGGGGACGATAAACATTCGCTACCGTGGTTCCACCCACATTCTCTCCGCGCACAAAACCTGACTGTCCTTTCTCGCAGAGACTCCAAACCGCATAAACGGTATATGACGATAACGGAGTCACCGGGCTGTATTAGAGCCGCTCAGAGCTGGTCTTCGGCAGATCCTCCTTCAAGCGGCTCACACCACCCGGCCTGCCGGGACCGCTCTCTCTGCGAGCTCGAATCTGCTTACTCGTCTCTTCCACGCATTCGCTTCATTTATTTGTTATCTCTATTATATGCAAAACTAATGCAAAATCAAGTCCTGAACATAATATTTTTAAAATTAATGATTCCGCAGGTTCTATCTGCCGCAGCACTGCTTGTACTTGCGTCCGCTTCCGCACGGACACGGATCATTGCGCCCGATCTTCTTTCCGACGACCACGGTGCCGGACTTCTTCTGCTCCAGATAGAGGCTTCGCTTTGTCTCTTTGTCAAAAATGTCGTCCCACATCGGAAGGTTGTACAGCCAGTCTGCCTTTGCGTCCACCATGTTCTTGTACAGCTTCACCTTATCAAAGGCGAGGCTCACATGGGTGTCCTCCTCCATCTCCTCAATCGGATTCGGCTCGATCAGACTGTCGTTGATGCCGTCCAGAAAGCCGGTCATCTCCATCACAGACAGTCCGTACCTGTCCGCAAGCTCCTTCACGGTCCCCTCCGACACCTCGTCCGGATTCACCAGAAGCTTCTCATATACGCCCTTCTCCAGCAGGAAATATCTCCGCCAGAACTTCTGCAGATCCTCCTGGTTTGCTTTGTCATTGTAGGCAACCTTCTGCCATTCCTGTAATAATGCCATGCTTATCCCACCTTCGTATATTATGGTGTACACAGTACACATTGGTTATTATAACAAAATTATTTCGCTTTTCCAATACCTTTTTTAAATTCTGTTTGCTTTTCTCTCGGGATTCCACTACAATAATTGTAAAAAAACGTTTAAGGAGATTCCCATGAAAAAAGTAAAACGAATTCTCGCCTTAATCGGCGTTCTGCTGCTGACAGCTTTGTATATTGCCACGCTGATCTGCGCCGTCACGGACAATTCCGGCACCATGCAAATGTTCACCGCATCTGTAATCGCAACCGTCATCGTACCGACGCTGATCTGGATCTACACCTTTATCTACCGGCTGCTGAAGGATCATTACGGAAGCAATTCCCGGGACGGCGCCGCCGGAAATGACCGGGAGCCGTAATAACGCAGCTGCAGCTTTGATATAAGACAAGGACCAAAAGCCGTACGATAAGTTTATCGATTCAGCAGAGCGAAACCGCATTGTCTCTCAGCGATGCATTTAAGGCATAAATACGCCGACATATAAGAGACCGAAGGACTCTCTTTTGGATTCTTTCTTCACGATTCATGATTTCCGGAGGCGCTTTCAGCGGCCTTTTGCTCACCGACAGCTTCCTTCGTTTCATACGCTGCTGTCTCAACCGGCTTTCCCTGTTTTCTCAGGGAATACTCCGCCAGCCGCTTTACGATGTAATACATGGTTGCAAACAGCGGCACGCCCACAATCATCCCCGGAAATCCCATCAGTTTTCCGAACAGCAGCATGGCAATGGTCACATAAATCGCCGACAGCCCTGTGGAATTTCCAAGAATCCGCGGGCCGATGATGTTCCCGTCTGCCTGCTGCAGCACAATAATAAATATCAGAAAGACTATGCACTGCTTCGGCGATACCAGAAGCAGCAGAAATGCACTGGGAACCGCGCCGATAAAGGGCCCGAACATCGGGATAATGTTGGTCACTCCCACGATCACGCTGATCAGCAGAGCATAGGGAATGCGAAGAAGCAGCAGGCAGACAAAACAGATAATCCCGACAATCAGGGAATCCAGAAGCTTTCCGGAAATAAAGCCGCTGAAAATCCGGTTGATCTGCGCAAGCGTCTCAAAGACAACCCGGTTGACCTCCTCCTTCCTGCTCACCGCAAGAAACAGCTTCCTGCACTGGGCGCTGTAGTGCTCTCTGCCCAACAGCAGATAGATGGTCACAACAAGCGATACCACAAGATTAACCAGCGCGGAGCCAAGCGACAGGATGCTGCCTGCCACGGTCGAAATGGTGGAGAGCAGATTCGTTTTAATCCACGCCGCAAGAGACGTTTCCACCGACTCAATCATCTGCAGCGCGGCGGCCGCCGCCTCATTATCCTCCTTTAGATAAACGCCGAGCCTTGCAATCTGCCCCTCCAGCAGTCCCGGAAGATCCGTCACAAGCCCTCTCACATTCTCCACCAGCTGAGGCAGAAGCAGCGCACAGAACAGTCCCAGCACACAGAATACAAGAACAAGCGTCAGCAAAACAGACAGCAGTCTTGCAGCACCGGAAAGGACCCTGCACCTGCTTAGCTGCCTCTCCAGGAGCTTCGTAAGCGGACACAGCAGATACGCCAGCACCGCCCCTGTTATTGCCGGCTTCAGCGCGGAACCGATCAGTCCGAAAAAGTCTTTTACCCCCTGAAAGTGAAAAATCAGAAAGAAAAATGCAATAGCCGCCGCAAGACTTAAGAAAATGGTAAGCCCCAGCCGCACATAATGCTTTTTGCTCTCCTTCATATCACCGTTCCTCCTTTGTTTTTAAGTATGTTGCCCGATTTTTACGGAAGCCTTCAGAATTCGCCTCCAAACACAAAAACAGCCGTCTTGCGGGCTGTTTTTGCTTCATCCGACTATTTTTTTAACGCCGATTCCCGGTAGATAATATCTTCCCTGCCCGGCCCGTTGGATACCATGGTAATCGGGTATCCGATCCGTTCCTCGATAAATTCAATATATTTCCGGCAGTTCTCCGGCAGCTCCCCGTAATTGCGGATGCCGCGTATATCGCACTTCCAGCCCGGCAGCTTCTCAAGCACCGGCCTTGCCTTCTCGAGCTTTCCGGTAACCGGGAAATCCGTTGTGACCGTCCCGTCGATCTCGTAACCGGTGCACACCGGTATCTCGTCCAGATAGCCCAGCACGTCCAGCACGGTGAAAGCCACGTCAGTCGTCCCCTGCAGGCGGCAGCCGTAGCGGGAGGCCACGCAGTCGAACCAGCCCATGCGCCGCGGACGGCCCGTAGTCGCCCCGAACTCTCCGCCGTCTCCGCCGCGTCTGCGCAGCTCGTCGGCCTCATCCCCGAAAATCTCGCTGACAAACGCGCCCGCGCCCACCGCGGAGGAGTACGCCTTGCAGACCGTGATAATCTGCCGGATCTCGTAAGGCGCAATTCCCGCACCGATGGCGCCGTAGGCCGCCAGTGTGGAGGAGGACGTCACCATCGGATAAATGCCGTGATCCGGATCCTTCAATGTGCCCAGCTGCCCCTCCAGAAGAACGGTCTTTCCGTCCCTGAGGGCCTGATCCAGAAACAGTGAAACGTCGCACACGTAAGGCGCAACCATCTCGCGGTATGTGCGAAGCGTATCAAGCAGCTCCTCCACGTCGATGGCCGGTCTGTGGTACAGGTGCTCAAGCAGCACATTTTTCTGCTCCGCAACGTGCACAGCCTTATCCCGCAGACGCTCCTCGTCGAAAAGCTCGCTGACCTGAAAACCGATTTTCGCGTACTTGTCGGAGTAGAAAGGCGCGATGCCGGACTTCGTGGAGCCAAAGGATCTGCCTCCCAGCCGCTCCTCCTCGTACTGGTCAAAAAGAATGTGGTACGGCATCACAATCTGCGCCCGGTCGGACACGAGAATCTTCGGCATCGGAACTCCCTGGTCCGTGATGGAGCGGATCTCCTCGAAAAGCACCGGGATATTCAACGCCACGCCGTTTCCGATCACGCTTGTCGTGTGATTATAAAATACGCCCGACGGGAGCGTGTGAAGCGCGAACTTGCCGTAATTGTTCACAATGGTGTGCCCCGCGTTCGCCCCGCCCTGAAAACGGACGATAATGTCCGCCTTCTCCGCCAGCATGTCTGTAATCTTACCTTTTCCCTCATCGCCCCAGTTAGCGCCAACTACTGCTTTTACCATGTCAGTTCCTCCTGTATGCCAGACTATCCGTTACCTTATCTTCGTGCGATCTTCTTTCGCTCCCGACAGCTCTCACTCCTGTGCAAGCTTCTTCGAGCACGCGATCGCCAGCGCGCCCGGCCCGATGTGGCAGGACACCGAGAGAGACAGCGGATTTACAACAATCTCGTTGTTCGGGAACACCTGCTGTACCTCCCGCAAAAACTCCTCCGCCGCCGCCAGATCGTGGGTGTATGCCAGCGCCAGATTCATCTTCGCGCCGTCCGGACTGTCAAAGCGGTTCACAAAATCGTTTTTCATGGACTCAATCATGATGGACTTCGCCTGCCTTACGGTGCGGGCCTTCGCGAAAGCGTCCAGCTTCTCCCCCTGAATCTGCAGCACCGGCTTAAGCCTTAAAAGCGTGCCAAGCGCAGCGGCTGCCGGCGTGATGCGGCCGCCCTTTTTCAGGTATTCCAGTGTGTTCACCATGATATATATGGAAG
Organism: uncultured Lachnospiraceae bacterium; assembly: GCA_949740385.1. GTDB lineage: Bacteria > Bacillota > Clostridia > Lachnospirales > Lachnospiraceae > Roseburia. The sequence continues at coordinate 732 of CATJJD010000201.1, read as the reverse complement.
ATTCAAACCTGCAGTCCTCCAGGATCTGCCGAATCCCTGCGGCATCCTTCCCCTGGTCCGCCAGAACCTTTGCGTCGATGACGGACTGACGCATCGTGACGGAAATCCGCTGGTTGTTCACCACCTGCACTCTGCCCTCGTAATCCTGCGCCAGCATACGGGCCGTCTCACAGGAGCTGCTGAGCCCCGAAGACATCGGGATGTGCACGATCTCGTCGCACTCTGAAAGAAGCCTGTCCCACATGTCCGTCACATCTCCCACAAGGGGCATGGAAGTCTTAATCTCTCCCCCCACCGCAAGCCGCTCGTAAAACTGCTCCTGCGACAGGTCTATCTCCTCATAGAACATTTCCTCGTTGATGTAAAAAGGCATGGGAAGCACAACGACCCCAAGATCCTTCGCCTCCGCCTGCGTGATTCCGCTGTTACTGTCGGTAACTATCATTACTTTACTCATTTTGTCTCTGTCTCCTTAAACACCGGTCCATTTAAAATCTGCCTCCGGAAAATGGGCCGACGCAGCCGCTGACCGGAAATGCCCCAGCCTGTACAGTATATCATGGCGCAGCACAAAATGGAAGAGGCTGTGCGCAAAATCTTTGCCCCTTCCACACAAAATACGGAATCAGGCATACCTGATTCCGTATTTTAAATTCACACTCTGCAGCGATTACATCATACCCATTCCGCCGCCGCCCGCCGGCATTGCCGGAACATCCTCTTTGATGCTGG
>CATJJD010000200.1 GCA_949740385.1 uncultured Lachnospiraceae bacterium | reverse complement strand
CACTGGATTTATAACCAGCGGTATATCAGAAAAGGCGTGCTGGACGGAGTGCTGACAGGCGAACAGATCGCAAAGCTGGATGCCCTCGGGATGCGCTGGGAGGTAAGAAATGATACGGGCTGGGAGAAAAATTTCGGCGCGGCGCGGCGTTATTTTGAGGAGAACGGGGATCTGGACGTTCCGGTGAAATATGTGACGGCGGAGGGGATTTCCCTCGGGCAGTGGCTTGCCGCGGTGCGGACGTGGGAGCGCTCCGGCGTGCACCCGAAGTATCTGACAAAGGAACGGAAGGAACAGCTGGACGGGCTGGGGATGGTCTGGGACCGGACCGACCGCCTTTGGGAGCGCAGCTATGCTGCGGCGTGTGCGTATTATGAAACACACGGGAATCTGGATGTTCCGGCGGATTATGCGGACGCGGACGGAATAAGGCTGGGGGCGTGGATCGGGCGGCAGCGCAGACTTTATAAGGGGATGTGCGGGTGTCTGCCGGAAGAAGACGCAGGTGAGAATGAGCTGTCCAAAAGGAGCGGCGCCAGGCCGGAAGCGGCAGGCACGGAAGCCGAAAAGTCCGGCCGGAAGCTGAAAAACGGCGCGGAAGCTGCGCAGACCCGTGAGCCGCTTTCAACGGAGCAGATCCGGCGACTGGAAGCAATCGGCATGATCTGGCAGAAGCGCACCGACCGGAAATGGGAGCGGGCGTTTTCTGCGGCGGAGCGGTATGCGAAGGAGCACGGAAATCTGTTGGTGCCTGCCGCGTATGAATCCCGCGGGGTAAAGCTCGGCTCATGGGTGCAGAGACAGCGGCTGCTGTACCGGAAGGGGACCCTTGCCGCGGACCGGGTCCGCCGCCTGGAGGGGATTGGGATGGTCTGGGACACGGAGCCGTGGATGGTAAGGTTCCGCCTGGCAGAGCAGTATTACAGGGAAAACGGGACGCTGAACATCTCCCAGTCCAGGGTGGCGGACGGCTGCTGGCTGGGCAAATGGATTGTCGCCCAGAAAAGGCTAAGGGACGAGGGGAAGCTGACGGAAGAGCAGCAGACGCTTCTGGGGCGGCTTCCGCTGGAGCAGGTGGGGACTAAGGATGCGCGGTGGTATCGGGTCTACGAGGATGCGGCCGCCTGGTACCAGAAGAACGGGAACCTTGCGGTTCCGCAGGGGTATGTGGGAGCCAGCGGGTGCAGGCTGTCGGACTGGATGGCGCGGCAGAGAAGAAGCAGAAGGCTGGGAGAGCTGTCCAAGGAGAAGATCCGGCTGCTGGATGCGATTGGGTTTGTGTGGAAGAAAAGCAAGGCGGAGACAGAACCAGCTGCGGCGGAGGAAAAATCCGCCGGGACGGTTTCAAAGACGGAACGATTACAGCAGGGAATTTCCTGAAGCAGGGGCACGGGGGATTTCGGCGGTATGACATAGCGCGGCAGCAAAAGGGGCTGGCGCGGGTAGCGAAGCCATGCCGGTTGGTCCGCTGAGAGCGGAAAAGGCCGGCGGTTATCACTGAGGTTATGTTGAATTGGAGATGGGGAGCGTGAAAAGCAGTTTGAAAAATTTTTTTCTTGCAGCAGGAATTGCAGGAGCCTGTTTTGTTATGAGGCTGGCTGCGGAAACGCTGACAGAGGATGCGTCGGTCGATGAAGGCAATCCGTATGTCTGTACGGCATCGGCAGACCGGGCGGATGAAAAAGCAGCGGGTATTTACGAAAGAAAGATAAAGCCGCTGGCGGATCAGCTTCTGTCTTTCTTCGGACTGCTGGCATTGCTTCCGGTATTTGCGGTAATCAGCGCGGCAGTCTGGATGGATGATCCCGGTTCGGTTATTTTCACCCAGAAAAGAGTCGGAAAGAATAAGAAATTCTTCAACTGCCACAAATTCCGGTCCATGAAGATGTCTGCGCCCCATGACGTGCCGACGCATCAGCTCACAGACCCGGAGCAGTACATAACAGGGGTCGGAAAATTTCTTCGAAGTACGCGCCTGGATGAGCTGCCGCAGATATGGGATATATTCCGCGGGAAAATGTCGGTCATCGGCCCGCGTCCTGCGCTGTGGAATCAGGAGGATCTGGTGGCGGAGCGGGATAAGTACGGGGCGAATGATATAAAGCCAGGGCTGACCGGATGGGCGCAGATTAACGGAAGGGATGAGCTGGAAATAGCGGAAAAGGCGAAGCTGGACGGAGAATATACCCGGATTTTAAAGTACGGCGGTTTGAAGGCTTTTATACAGGATGTCTGCTGTTTTGCGAAAACAGTGGGAAGTGTTCTGAATAAAGAAGGGGTGGTAGAAGGTGGAACGGGGACAGAACGTGAAAAATGTACTGATTACCGGAGCTGATTCTTTTGTTGGAGCTTATGTTCAGAGCTATCTGGAAAGGTGGCCAAAGAAATACCGCGTTCAGACGGTCGGGACAGTCAATGGTGAGTGGAAGGAACAAAATATGTCGGCTTTCGATACTGTTTTCCATGTGGCGGGACTGGCACATTCAGATACCGGGCGTGTGACGGAGGAAATCAGGAAGAAGTACTATGCGGTAAACACAGTGCTTGCCTCTGCCGTGGCGAAAAAAGCAAAATCGGAAGGCGTGAAGCAGTTTATCTTCATGTCCTCCTCCATTGTTTACGGTAATCCGGCGCCCGTCGGGAAACAGAAAATCATCCGCCGCGATACGCCCTGCAGTCCCGCAAATTTTTATGGAAACAGCAAGGTGCAGGCGGAAAAGAGGCTGCTGACACTGGCTGATAACGGTTTTGGGGTTGTGCTTCTCCGCTGTCCGATGATTTACGGCAGAGGCTGCAGGGGCAACTTTCCGGTGCTGGAGCGGCTGGCGTTAAAGCTGTCGTTGTTTCCGGAAACGGGAAATAAGCGTTCCATGCTCTATGTGGGGAATCTGGCAGAATTTGTCCGTCTGATGATTGAGAATGAAGAATCCGGCATATTCTGGCCGTGTAATAAAGAACAGGCCGGCACCGGAGAGCTTGTCCGTCTGATTGCAGCGTGCAACGGGAAAAAGGTTGCGCTCGTGCCCGGCTTTGGTCCGGCATTGAAGCTGTTATCGCATTTTACAGGGTATGTGGACAAGGCGTTCGGCAGCCTTGTCTATGAGGAGCACCTGGGAGATTACCGGAAAGAGTACCGCCTGTACACACTGGAACAGAGCATAAAGGAGACACAATGGCAGAAAAAAAGGCGCTGATGCTGGCATCGGTAGCTTCCATGATTGATCAGTTTAATATTCCGAATATCCGGATTCTTCAATCGCTCGGATACCGGGTTGATGTTGCGGCGGATTTTACGGCTCCGGGGACGATTACGGCGGAACGGGCAGAGGAGCTGAGGAAACGCCTGAAGGAGAGCGGCGTAAGTGTTAAAAATATCGGCATTCCGCGCTCCCTTCATCCGAAGAAGCTTTTTCGGGCGTATCACAAGGTGAAGAGGCTGGTCATGACGGAGCACTACGATCTTATTCACTGCCACAGCCCGATCGGCGGCGTTGTGTGCCGGATGGCGGCAATACGGGAGCGGAGGAGGGGGACAAGGGTCATTTATACCGCGCATGGCTTTCATTTTTATAAGGGTGCTCCTCTGAAAAACTGGCTGCTTTACTATCCGGTTGAAAAACTGTTTAGCCGCTGGACGGATGTACTGATCACGATCAACCGGGAGGATTATAAAAGGGCGAAGAAAAAGTTTTTTGCGAAAAAGACGGTGTATGTGCCGGGCGTGGGAATCGACTTAAAAAGGTTTGGACACCGTAGAAAAGAAAGCAGCCGGGAGAAGCTCGGAATATCAAAAAATGCAACCGTACTGCTTTCGGTCGGCGAATTAAATGAAAACAAAAATCACGCGTCCGTTATCCGTGCGCTGGCGGAAATTCCGCAGGTGAGAGAAGGCAGAATTTTATATTTCATTGTGGGCTGCGGGAAATTAAGGGAAGCGCTCCAGGAACTGAATGATACGCTTGGATTAAGTAAGCAGATTGTATTGACGGGATACCGAAGTGATATTGCGGAATTTTATGATGCGGCGGATCTGTATGTACTGCCATCCGTAAGAGAGGGGCTGAACGTAAGTCTCATGGAGGCGATGGCAGGCGGCCTGCCGTGCGCCTGCAGCGACATCCGGGGAAATGTTGATCTTATCGACAGAAACGGAGGAGAACTGTTTGACGCTGCTGACGTCAGGGATATCAGGGAAAAACTAAAACGCCTGTTGTCGGAACCGAAAGACAGGCTGGCTGATATGGGGAGCTATAACCGGAGGAAAATAGCATCGTTTGATATGGAGACGGTTGGCCTGGCTATGGAGAAAGCATACGGCAGGCCTTCGGAGGAAAATGGGGGGGTAAAACCGGGAGCGTATCCAGGCGCGGAGCACCTTTTGGGCGTACAGAGGAAAAACAGTCTTAGGGCAGAGCTGAAATGCCGTCCGGATGAACAGATGATCCTTTCCGTTGGTGAACTCAGCAGACGGAAAAACCATCAGATCGTTATCCGGGCGCTTGCAGAATTAGATGCAGATCCGGATTTTGCAGTATCCTTCCAGTACTATATTATCGGAGAGGGAGAATTGAAGGAAGAGCTTCGGAAACTGGCGGATGCATCAGGGCTGCACGGGAGCGTGCATTTTACCGGGTATCGGACAGATATAACGGAACTGCTGCAGGCTGCGGATCTGTTTGTGTTCCCGAGTCTGCAGGAAGGACTGCCGGTTGCATTAATGGAGGCAGTGGCCTGCGGGCTGCCGGTATTATGCTCCAGGATTCGGGGAAATGTGGATTTGATTGAAAACGAAAACAGTTTGTTTG
>CATJJD010000199.1 GCA_949740385.1 uncultured Lachnospiraceae bacterium | reverse complement strand
TGTGTTTTCAGAAAGAGAGATCGGATGTGGCTAAAAAGACGAAAAATCTGCCGCAGATTGCGCTGTCGGATGAACAGAAGGAAAAATTAAAAGAAGAGATTAAATATTTCTATATGGAGGAGCGGGGCGAGGACATCGGCATTATCCAGCAGATGCAGATTCTGGAGCTGTTCGAGGAGCGGCTTGCGCCGATCGTGTACAACCGGGCGCTGGACGATGCGAAGAGATGGTTCGCCCAGATGATGGATAATCTGGACTGTGATTACTACGGGCTGTACAAAAGCGAGGGGCAGGGGCGTTGAAAACCATACTGCTGCTCGAGGATGAGCGCGCCTTAAATCTCGGCCTGACATGCGATCTGGAGCTGGAAAATTACCGTGTGTGCTCCGCCTTTACCATTGCGCAGGGGCGGCGGATTTTCCGAAAGGAAAAAATCGACCTGGTTCTTCTGGACCGGAGTCTTCCGGACGGCGACGGCATTCTTTTCTGCCGGGAGATAAAAAAGGAGCGGAATATTCCGGTTATTTTTCTGACTGCCCGGGACATGGAGGAGGACGAGATTGCGGGCTTTGACTGCGGGGCCGACGACTACATAACCAAGCCCTTTAAGGTTCCCATTCTCCACCGGCGCATCCAGGCGGCGCTTCGCAGGGCAGAAGCGGAGGAGCTCTGCTATGACGACGGCCATCTGGTTATTGATTTTAAACGGCTGACGGCGGCACTCGGCGGAAAAAGCCTGGCTCTCACGCCGACGGAGTACCGCCTGCTGCGGCTTCTGATCGCAAATGAGAAGACGGTCATGACAAAACGCCTGCTTCTGGAAAAGCTCTGAGACAGTAACGGCAGCTTTGTGGACGAGCATGCGGTGGCGGTCAATATCAACCGGCTGCGCAAAAAGATCGAGTCGGGGGAGAATACATACATCAAAACACTGTACGGGGTTGGCTATCAATGGAATGGATACTGTTAGTGATTTCTCTGCTCTTTTTTTCGGCGGGCGTCTTTTTTATGATATTTTCCAGAAGGGGGCTGGTGCGCTTTACCGACGAGCTTATGGAGTATCTCGACGCGGTGCTGGCGGGACAGGAGCAGATTGACTTTCGGGAGAACGAGGAGACCTTAACGGGAAAGCTTGCAGTGAAAATCAGGCGAATCGCAGAGACGCTCTCCATGCGGGCGAAGGAGAACGGGAGACAGAAGGCGGAGCTTGAAGAGGTGATTTCCGATATTTCCCATCAGGTGCGCACGCCGGTGGCCGGCATACGCATGTACCACAGCCTTCTGGAGCGGGAGGGGCTTTCGGAGGAAAAGCGGAGCGAATTTCTGCAGGCGGCAGAGCGGCAGGTGGACAGGCTGGAATTTTTTATGGACAGTATGATTCGGATGTCGAGGCTGGAAAACGGTATCGTCAGCGTGCAGCCGAAGAGTAATCCGGTGCGCGGGCTGATGGAGCAGGCGGTGTGCGATATTGCAGCGAGAGCAATGGAGAAGCAGATCGACATTGCGGTGTCATGTGAGGAGGGGCTTAAGGCGAAGTTTGACAGCCGCTGGACCCTGGAGGCCCTGGTCAATCTTCTCGACAACAGCGTCAAGTACACGAAGGCGGGCGGAACAATCAGGCTGGACGCTCTGCGGACTGATTTTTATGTGCGCATCCGCGTTAAGGATAACGGAAGAGGGATTGCGCAGGAGCGAATACCGAAAGTCTACGGCAGGTTTTACCGGGAACCGGAATCGGCGGAAACAGAAGGGCTTGGCATCGGGCTGTACCTGGCGCGAAATATTGTGATGAAGCAGGACGGATTTATGGACATCCATTCGGCTGTGGGGGAGGGAACGGAGGTGTCCATGCATCTGCCGCTGTAGAGATTATCTCAATCATGTTACTTTTTTGTGAACGGATTGAGATGATCTTTTTTTATACTCAAAATACCGGAAGACAGCCGGGAAATAAGAACAGCAGGAAAGGAGAACATTTATGCAGGAGATACTGGAGGCGGAAAATCTGAAAAAGTATTACGGCAGACAGCCCAATGTGACAAGGGCGCTGGACGGCGTCAGCGTCCGGGTGAGGCAGGGGGAGTTCGTGTCGGTTACGGGCACGAGCGGAAGCGGCAAGTCGACGCTTCTGAATATGCTGGGAGGGCTGGACGTTCCCACATCCGGCAGCGTGAAAATCCGGGGAAAGGAGATCGCCGGAATGAACGACGAACAGCTGTCGGTATTTCGCAGGAGAAACATCGGATTTGTGTTTCAGAACTACAATCTTGTCCCGATTTTGAATGTGTATCAGAATGTGGTGCTTCCCGTTGAGCTGGACGGCGGCAGGATCGACAGAGAATTCGTGGAGCAGATTGTCCGTCTGCTTCACCTGGAGGATAAGCTGGATAGCCTGCCGGACAATCTCTCGGGAGGACAGCAGCAGAGAGCTGCGATTGCCAGAGCGCTGGCCACGAAGCCCGCGATTCTTCTGGCGGACGAGCCGACCGGAAGCCTGGACTCGAAAACGTCCCTTGAGGTGATGCAGATTCTTAAGATGACCTGTACAAGGTTCGGATAGACGCTCATTATGATTACCCACAATCCGCAGCTGGCCCAGATGGCGGACCGGACGATACGGATGGAGGACGGAAAGGTGGCGCAATGAATCTGCTTGTCAACAATAATCGAAGCTACATAAAATTTCTGACGAAAAGCTGCATGAAGGCAAACCGCGGAAGAAACGTCATTGCATTAGCAGCAGTTATTTTAACGGCCCTTTTATTTACGGCGCTGGCCACCGTCTTTGCGGGTTCAGGGATTACGATGAGAAATCAGATGCTCCGGCAGGCCGGCAGCAGATTTATGGTGTCGCTCAAGTACCTGACGAAGGAGGATGTCGGCCGGCTTAAGGAGAGCGGCGTGTTTTCCGTCATGGGAGTGGAGCGGTATGTGGGAAACGCCGTGAACGAAGAGCTTGCCGGCATGAACGCGGCGGTGGGCTGGGTGGACGAGACGGCTGCAGAATACGGCTTTAAGGAGCTGACGAAAGGGCATTATCCCGCGGCCGAAGACGAGATCGCCTGCGATACGGAGGTGCTGCGGCTTTTCGGTCTGCCGTCCGAAACCGGCACGACCTTTGTTTTAAAGTACACGGTGGGGGAGAAGCTCTTTGAGAAAACGATGACGGTCTGCGGTATTTTTCCAGGAATGAAGTACGGGCAGAGCGCGTCGCTTCTTGTGTCGGAGCAGTTTGTGGAGGAGGCGCTGCCGGAGTATGAGGGGGTGTACGGGAAGCTTCGCGACTTAAGCTATGATGTGAGGGGCAGCTTTTCGGATGAGAGGCGGATCGAAGAGAGGCTAAACGAGGCTGTGCGGATGCTCGGATACGACCCGGATGCCGACCGGGGGGAGGAGGGCTTTCTCATTCACCACGTCAGTCCGGCGTTTGAAATACAGGAGGAGGACGGGAAGGAAAAGCTTATGTACTATGGGGCGGGCTGTTTTCTGATTCTGTTGGCGGGGTATCTGATTATCTACAATATATTTAAGATTTCCGTAGACCGGGATATTCGGCTGTACGGACAGCTTAAGACCGTCGGGATGTCCCCACGCCAGATTCGCTGTATGGTGAAAAGACAGGGGCTTCTTCTGGCCGCGGCGGGAATACCGGCGGGGCTTGTACTCGGGTGGCTGACGGGCAACGGGCTTTTGCCCCTTATGATGGCATCGACCTCGTACCAGGATACTTCGTTTATCGTGCCGCCGGCTTCGGTGTGGCTGCTGTCCGGGCTTTTTACGCTGGCGACGGTACAGATCAGCTGCGGCAGGCCCGGCAGAATCGCGGGAAAAATTGCTCCGGTTGAGGCGCTGCGCTACAGCGGCGCGGCGGCGTACCGAAGGAAAAGAAAGAGAGGGCAGACATCACGCTGCCGCATCTTATCCATGGCCTGCGCAAACATGGGCAGAAACAGAGGAAAGACGGCCCTCGTCGTCCTCTCGATCTCGCTTTGCTCCGTGCTTTTGAACTGCATCTTAAGCTATACGGGCAGCATGGATATGGAAGCTTATGTGCGGCGGTCGGTGATTTCGGATTTCGATGTGCGAAGCGGGGATTATCTGAAGTCCTCCGCCGAGAGCGATAAAAAGGTTGTGCCGGCTGCCGCGGTGAGCCTGCTGCAGGAGCTGGAGGGCGTGGAGCGCTTTTCCAGAGTCTACTGCAATATGCTTCCCGAGGGGGAGCTTACGGACAGGCAGGAGGATCTGGGGAAGGTTCTCTCGGTCCGGCGAGAGGGAGGAGAAGAGACGGGCGCAGAGCGGGAGCGGATGCTGCTCGGATACGATGAAAACGCGTGTTCGCGCGTGCAGCTGATCGAGGGGAGCATAGACTATGCGCTTTTGTGTACCGGAGATTATGTTCTGGCCGAGGGCTTTCTGAGCGACGGGGGAGAATATCTTTCCTACGCAAATGAGTTTCATGCGGGCGACGTGATTCAGGTGGAAATCGCGGGGGCTGTGGAGACGTACACAGTCATGGCCGTTGTAGGAGGCGCGGACGGACTGAACATGAGCTACAGCAAGGGCGGCTATGAGGCGCTTGTCTTTGCGGAGCCGGTGTTTCTGAAAAAATTTCCTCATATGCAGACGCCGGTGCACTGTCTGTTCGACGCTTCCTTTGACTCGTTCGCGGATGTGAACGCTGCAGTATCTGCCGTCGCAAAACAGCGCGGACTGTCGGTTGTCAGCAGACTGACGGCGGAGGAGGAATTTCGTGAGATGAGGCGCACCCGCAGTATGTCAGGTCTGATTGTGTCTCTGATACTCGGCGTCATCGGCGTCTTAAATCTGGTCAATGTCATAATGACCGGCGTAATTGCCCGAAGAACGGAATTTCTGACTATGCGGAGCATCGGAATGAGCAGGAGGCAGCTGAGAAAGCTTGTGGTGTACGAGGGTGCAGTCTGCGCGGTTCTGGCGGGACTGATCGGCATTGCAGCATCTTCCGTACTGTCGGGCACCCTCGTAAAAGGGCTTGTGTCGGATATCTGGTATATGCGCTACCGTTTCACCGTGCTGCCGGCTCTTGCCGTATCTGCTGTGTGTATTTTACTGTCGGCTTTTGTTTCCGTCCTGACGGACATTTTATGGAACAAAGGCGGTGTGCCGGGGCGGGCGGAGTAAAAAATTTAATTTTTTTCCACATTT
>CATJJD010000198.1 GCA_949740385.1 uncultured Lachnospiraceae bacterium | reverse complement strand
TGACGGAATGAATGAAGCATTCTGCAGACATCTGCAGGAAACTGACCGCTATTACGGGCGCGGGAAGGTGACGAGAAATTTTTATAATATCTTTACAGGCTGTCCGTTCTTTCAACTGTTTCGTATCGTAAGGGAAGATGTACATATGAGCAGTAATATGGGAGTGTATATCAAAAATATTATTGCCGGAATTATGGGGAGCCAGCAGTACGAGGAATCGGCCGATGATTACGGGAGGTCAGGGAGACTGTGGTAGGGTATACGGCGTTTTTGATTGAACAGATCCTGCAGAATCTGTCTGTCAGTGAGGTCAGAGTGCGGGATCGGGGCGATGAGATTCCTCTTTTGCGGCTGAAGACAATCTGTTTTGCGGCGGAGGATCATGCTGCAGAGCCGGCGCTGGAGAAACAGCTGGAATATATGGCGGAGTGGGTGCGGGAAGAGGGCGGCGGTGCACATTCGAACAGGGGAGAGGTGTCCTTTTGTGATCTTGTGGACTGTTTTTCCGGAAAGGTGCTGACAAAGGCGGGCACGGAAATTGTATACCGGTACAAATTTTCACAGGAATGGCATCGGGCGTCTGTTCAGATGGGAGAGGATCTGTTTGTTACCTGTTCCTGCGCCTTTCGGGATTCGAAAAATCAGAGACAGCACGAGGATTTTTCCTGGAAGTGGGTGCTGGGACATGATAATTATGAGCTGAATCGGATTTTAGATAAAGGTATATCGGACAACCATTACCATCTGCGGGCGTCCAACCCGTATTTTGATCTGTCATGGAGTTCTCTGATGAATTCTGTCACGGACGAGCGGACGATCCGCTTTCTGGCGGAGGTGGACAACAATCCCAGAAATATCAGAAAACAGTATGCGGGAAAAGGAGACAGGGAGTCCTGTGGTGTACTACATTTAAAGGCGGCGTTAATCCGCCTTTATCTGTACTCGGTGTTTACCGGGCAGATGATTGCGCCCTGTGATTACAGAGCGCCGGCAAAGTGGCTTCTGGAATGTATACTGGATATGGAATGCCCCGGTAAGCGGCTGGAAAAGAAGGTTTTTTCGGATTCTGATTCGGAGACAAAGACCGTTAACGGCTATCTGGAGCAGCTGTATGAAAAGGAGCAGATACAGGAACTGTGTCCAGGTTTTTATTATTTCTTCTGGAAAAAATACGTGGGGATTCCCCTTGAAATTGTGCGGGACTGCGCGCGCATTTTCAGTATAGAAAATATAGATTCGATTTGTGCGTATGCCGAAAAGATGTACATTCCGTTATCTCTGGCGGATTGCCGCTGGATGTTTAAGGGCTGTTATGATGAGCTTTTCTGCGAAGAGTGGAGACGGCAGACAGACCGGGCCGTGGAACATCTGCTGTCGGATGATATGAAGATCGCGGATGCCAGGTCTTTGATTCAGCGTGAAATCGACATGCTCCATGAAGGGAAGGGCTGCAAGGACTATATGTTTATCGGGACCGGACTGAAGGCGGCGGGAGGGTCGGGGAGATCTGTGCTGCACGGGGAGCGATGGTTTTTGTACCGCATGTTTCGGGAACGCTATGGAGAACGGCGTGGGCCGGATCGGGGAAAACGGAAAATGTACCGGTATTTTCTCATGTATCTGATTATTAAAAATCGTTTTCGCAGGGAATTGTCGTACAATAACGGGAAAGTCGGGTTTGCCAATTTTGCGGCATACCAGAAAAGGAAGGACTGGTTTACGACGGCTTTTTCTGAGCCGGAGCTGGCAAAGAGCGCGGTGGAGGAGGCTTTTTATCGGGAAAAGCTGATGAGTCTGGAGCTGCGCATTATGCCGGAGGACAGATGGGAGGATAACTGCCGGAAAATTCTGTATTACGACCGGGCTATCCTGGGCCAGAAGGATACACTGGCCGAGAAGCCTTTTTATTATGTATTTCATTTCGGAAAAAGAAAGGATACCGAAAAGGGAAAGAAAGGCTCGCTGCTGATCTGCCGCCATGAGAAATACCGCAGGAAACTGCGGCAGAAGGTGAATGCGATTGTGAACATGAGGGAGCACAACCGGCAGATCGGCTGCCGGCTTCTGGGGGTGGATGCCTGCTCCAGCGAGGACGGCTGCCGGCCGGAGGTGTTTGCTTCGGCGTTTCGGGTTTTGAAGAACAGTGTTGTCTCATACCGGTATGACGGCAGGCCGCTTCCGCAGCTACGGTTGAGCTTTCATGTGGGGGAGGATAATCAGGATGTTCTTGACGGCGTGCGCGCCATTGATGAAGCGATTTTTTTTCTCGGCATGGGAAGCGGCGACCGTCTGGGGCATGCGACCATGCTCGGAGTTGATCCTTTTGAATGGTACTATAAAAGAAACTACAGAATCGCCATTCGGCAGATGGATTACCTTGACAATGTAGCATGGCTGTTCGGCCAGATTGTGCGCTATAAGCTGCCGGACTTTGACAATGTACTGGAATATCTGAGGAGGGAATATCTGATTTATTTTGAGCGGATATACCGGAAGGCTTTTGAATGGCACGGGTGGAACCGGGATTTTAAAGAATTTGATATTCACACGTATTATGCGTCCTGGAAGCTGCGCGGGGATGATCCAGAGTTGTACAGAGCGGGATGCTATGAGAGGCGGCCGCGTCTTTCTCTGTGGGATGACTTCGGTGTCAATGAAAAAGTGGAGGCGGATGTGAGGGGGCTGAAAAAGGCGGTTCTGCTTTATTATGCCTACCATTACAGCGACGTGGTTTACCGGGAGGGCGAGAGACCGGTTCTGGTTGAGATTCCGTTTCACATGATTCAGGGGATACAGGAGGTGCAGAAAAAGCTGATGCAGCGCATTGCGAAGCCTGGAATTTCGATTGAGACCAATCCGACTTCCAATGTAATGATCAGCGGGCTTAAGGGATATGAGCACCATCCGATTCTGAGCTTTTACAATAAAGGGCTGACAGGTAACACGGAGGATGAGTCCGACTGCGCCCAGATCCATGTGTCCATCAACACGGACGACGCCGGCGTTTTTGCCACATCGCTTCGGAACGAGTACAGCCGGATGGCCTGGTCGCTGGAACGTTTGATGGATCAGGAAGGGCATTTCCGTTACAAAAAGGATCGGGTGTACGACTGGCTGGATAAGGTCAGGCAGATGGGGAATGAGCAGAGCTTTGCCAACACGCTGCACTGAGCGGCTGGCAAAGGCACACTTATTTTTCAAGAAGGCCGCCCCTAAAATCCCCCCATTTCATCATCCGCACACACCGGCAGCATCGTCCGTCTGTAAAGCGCGGACAGCTCTTCGACCGTGGGGCATTCCTCCGGAAGTTTCGCCTCAATCCGCTCACACACCTCCTGCAGTGCCGCCTGCTGCTCCGGTGAAAGCGAGGCCGGATGTATCTCCTGCACGTATGTCGCGGCAAACAGCGGCAGTGCGTCGATATTTTTCTGCTGCAGACAGTTCGACTGGTGAAGCTCGATGGGGTGGTGTCCCTGATTGAACACGATCCGGTCTTTTTTCGCATCTTTTGTAAACTGCGCGTATGTCACATCGATCTCCATGCAAAGCTGCGGCAGAAACAGCCAGAGATGTTCTGCGATTCCTTCGGCCGTCCGGCAGAAGTCATCGCCGTCCGCAAGGGGCCACAGCTTTGTTTTGAGCAGTATGTGGTCGTCGATGCCGAGAATTTTTGCGAGAGCAATCGACTCAAATGCGCCGTTTCGATCATAAAAGTGCAGAAACCATTCATCGGCAAGTGTATTCGCCGTCTGGTCCGCAAGCTCTTTTCGAATCTGGTGGACCGCGTCCAGAAACCAGAGTGCGCGGACGGTGAAGCCTGTGACCATGCAGTATCGGTGCATCCAGGGGGCAAAATGCTGCAGCGAAACAATTTCACGCAGATGCGCGAAGCTTTCATAATATTTTTTACAGCGGTCGTAATCGTGCATTGCGCAGCAGTAAAAGCTCAGCCGCAGCGCAATTTCCGCCATCACCGGATGCTTTTCAAATTTCGGAATCGACTTCTCAATCTCCGCCAGCATGTCAGCCATATCGTCCAGTCTTGTCAGTTCCAGGCTTTGATCCATATTGAGCAGTGATGTGGCCTCGTCCATCAGGTTGAGCTGACACCGGATCGCTTCCAGCTCAAGGCCGTTTTCCAGGAAGAGGGCGGCCGCATTTCGCACCGGGGCGGCCGCATCCTCCCATCGGTATTCCTGCGGATTCCTTTTGCAAAGCCCGGCCAGCTCATTCAGGCAAAAACAGCGCTCGTACACCGCCTCCGCCGGAAGGCTTCTCCGATATTCCTCCAGATCCTGGGCGGCCTGGTTTATCATGTACCAGTGGGCGGTCTGCTTTAACAGATCGTACTGTTCCACAATTCCCCCGTGCAGATCCGTGAAAAAAATATCAATCTCGTGAAAGCAGTTGTATCTTGCGGGCATCGGCAGCTTAAGCAGATGCTCTCTGTCGTGCTCCAGAGCCTTCAGCACGTCCGTGGGATCGCCCATGGCGGACCAGATCATCCGCGCAAAGCTCGCCTCCAGCACACAGCGGTTGTATGCCGGAATTTCACACTGCATCAGAAAGCGAAAGGAACGGTAAATATTTTCATTGATCTCATGGCGGCCCGCGCCGGTCTGCCGCAGCAGCTCCAGCTCGATATTGGAAAAGGCCATGTAATCTCTCGGATTTTTCATGTCAAAATGTTCTTTTAACGGTTCCAGAAGCGCTTCCCACTGCGGTCTTTTCATATGGGGATGCAGTCTTGTCTGATTGAATGCGTAGTTGTAGTACAGAAGCTCCCACACGATTTTTTCTTTTATGCGGTGTTTCCTGCCGTAGGCGATTGCGCGGCAGAATGCGTCGTCCGCCGGCTGGTAGAGACCGATTCCCACATAGCCGGTTCCCCGGTCAAGCATAATCTGCACCCGGATCAGAGGCTCGGTGTCCTCGTCGGCAAGCTCCTCCGCCTGCCGGATTTCTGCGGCGGCGTCCTCCATATGTCCCATGGCCGTGCACTGCACGTATTTCAGAAAATGATACCAGGCTTTGTTCTTCTCTCTGATTTTTTCCAGATCTTCGGCGACTCCGCTGAAGTTGCCGAGAAGCATGCGGATATAAAGCCGGTATTTCTCGTATTTCGCTCTCTGCCGCCTCGTCAGCCGGGAGGGCGGAAGGCTCTCCAGCTCGCGCCATGCCGCCACCAGGCTGTAATCAAAGTTTTCCGCTTTCGTGCTGCGGATGGCACGGTCCAGCTTTCTTTTGTATCCGAGAAAGACAGCAGAGGCAGCCGTGAGGACGGCAGGAATGACAGAGAGCGCAAAAAGCGCAGTCACAGCAAGCGCCAGAGTGATTTTTTGCAGATTCCTATCGGGAGAGGAATCTGCGGACATCGCATCTTTCGCCAGCTTCATGCAGATACAGAGAAAGAAAAAGACAAAGGCTGCTGCGGCGGAGGCAATCAGAGACTTTAAAATGTAGCGCGGAAATGCGTATTTTTTCTGCAGCGTAAACAGTACGAAACCGAAAAAAAGTGCCGCGAGAATCAGAATATAAAAGGGGGTATCGCCGGTCAGCTCGTCCAGCAGCAGTAAAAGGACATCAATCATGTCGAAGCTCCTTTCGCCATTTTACATATATTTTTATTCTAATTCGTCCCCTGCCGCCCGTCAATACTCCTCCGAAATATGCCAAAACCCGACCGATTCTGACAAAAACGCGTGAATGGTTCCGATCTGTGCACAGGAATCACGAAAAAACAGATAAATACAGCCGGGTAAAATGCCGATATAAACTTTGAAAGGAAAACGTGACAGGAGAGGAGGGGTTACAGCTATGGAAATCAGTGTAAATGCGGTGTCCGGCTATCCGGCCGCCGGCTGGGAGAAAGAGCCTGCCGCAGCGCAGACAGGCGATGTGCAGGAGAAAGACTATGCGGTCGTCACCGAGGAGAAGCGCAAAGAGAGGGACGGCGAGACGGAGCAGGAACCGCTGTCGTTCGGACAGCAGGAGAGGACAGACCCGGATCGGGCGAGAGAACGGCTCTGGGAGGAGAAAAAAGCGGAGGCGCGCCGTCTTTCGCGGCGCAGGCGGGCAAAGAAGGAAGCCAGGGTGCGGGAGCAGCAGCGCAGACAGATCAAATACGAGCGGGAGCTGAAGAGAAAGCGAAGGGCGCGCTACGTGCGGATTATGGAGGAGAGCTCCTGGAAGCGAAAGCTTGAGAGTCAGGAGTCCATCCGCAATTACTATCAGAGCGAGGTGTCGGCGGAGGTTGTCTCGTTTATTGTGGCGGACCGGAGTGTCACGCAGGGGCGGACGGAGGGCTGCATTCGCTGCACCTTCGCGGGAAATGAGCCGGACCAGCTTAACACGGTCTTTTTCACATACTATTCGCCGGATGGGCTTTTCTGCATCCGGGAGGGGGAACGCAATCCCAGCAATCCCAATCAGAAGCTGACGGTGGATGTGCTGCAGTGGGAGATTCCCCTCGAGGACGAAGGGCAGTATGAGGCTGTGTCGAAGTATCTCGCAGGGCTGCCGGAGGGGGAGGATTTCAGTTTCGCTGCGCGGGAGGAGTTCTGGAGGGAGTTTCTTGGGCTGCCCCGCTGCGGATGTTAAAAAATGGAGGATAGAATATGAACGTATTACTGATCAACGGCAGTCCCCGCAGAGAGGGAAACACCAATCTGGCGCTGCGCGAGATGGAGCAGATTTTTCAGGCAGAGGGAATCGAAACGGAAATCCTGCATGTGGGAAATCAGAGTATCCGGGGCTGTGTGGCCTGCGGCTCCTGCATGGAAAAGGGAAAGTGCGTGTTCGACGATGCCGTGAACGCTACGGCTGCAAAGTTTGAGGCCTGCGACGGGCTGGTGGTCGGGTCGCCGGTGTACTACGCCTCGGCCAACGCAACGCTGGTGGCGTTTCTGACAAGGCTTTTTTACAGTACGCATTTCGATAAGAGGATGAAGGTCGGCGCGGCTGTGGTGGCGGCAAGGAGAGGCGGCCTGTCGGCGACCTTCGACGAGCTGAACAAGTTTTTTACCATTTCCGGGATGCCGGTGGCGTCCGGCCAGTACTGGAACAGCATTCACGGCAGGCTGCAGGGCGAGGCCGCGCAGGATGCGGAAGGGCTGCAGACGATGCGTTCGCTGGCCCGGAGTATGACGTTTCTGATGAAGAGCATTGCGCTGGGCAGAGAGCAGCTTGGTCTGCCGGAGAAGGAGGAGCCGGTGCGCACGAACTTTGTACGTTAGCGTGCTGCGATATTGAAAATAAGGGCCGCAGTATGGAAAATCCGTCTTTTGTCTGGAACGGTTATTCATACTGCGGCTCTTTTCGTGTGTGTTCACGGGCTCTCCGGCGCATAGTCGATTCCTTCGAAGAGCTCCTCGAATGTGATTCTGACATTTGGAAAATGTACGATTTTTAATTCATTTCGGTTTTGCTCCGTTATGGTGCGAAACAGATAGTATTTCGGCTCGTCCTGCTCATAGTCAAGGACATAGATTTCCACCTGCTTTTTTCGCCAGTCCACAATCCAGTACTCGTCAATTTCCTGCCTGCGGTAAAGCTCCATCTTCTCGCCCCGGTCGTATTTTTCGGTGGATGGAGAGAGAACCTCCATCACAAAGCGCGGATTATTGAAAAAGGAATTGCCGCGCCGGTTGCGAAAACGGCAGTTGACGGACACGTCCGGAATTACTGTCACTTCTTTTTCATCCACTTCCCATCGGTACTGCACGTTGTCTCCGAATATCCGGCACAGACCATCCTGCATCTGGCTGCCCACCCGGATCAGAAAATTGGAAATTACCATGGAATGCTCGATGTATGCTCCGGCCATGTCTGTAATTTTTATATTCAAATCCATATGCGTTCCCTGCCTTTCTGCCTGTTTGACAACTACAGTATAGCAGAATCATTGCGGGATTGCCACACTGTAGTCCGGTAACCGGCGCTTTTTTAGTTCCTATTCCGCCCCGTCCCCCCGCTTCACCTCCGCGATCAGCTCCCGGATCAGCTCCAGCGCCTTATCCGCATTGTCGCTTTCCAGCAGCGCCTGGATGGAAAAGAGGATGGTTAAGAGCTCAAGGCGCGATATTTTCCGATATTTCCGTCCGGCCATTTATATATGGTAGAACTGCCGGTACCACTCCGCGAATTTCCGAAGGCCGTCCCGCAGGCTGGTCTGTGGGCGAAAGCCGTAGTCCCGTTCCAGGGCGGATACGTCGGCGCAGGTTACGGGCACGTCTCCGGGCTGCATGGCGACAAGCTCTCTGTGGGCGTTAAAATCGTAGTCGGCGGGAAGCACGCCGGCGCGAATCAGCTCCTGCTGGAGAATGTCCACGAAGTCCAAAAGGTTTTCCGGGCTGCTGTTTCCGATATTGTAGACGG
>CATJJD010000197.1 GCA_949740385.1 uncultured Lachnospiraceae bacterium | reverse complement strand
TTTGTGGGTTCTGGTGGCGGAACCGCGGCTGGGAGTTGTTTCTAGGACGGTTTTCAGGCGGCGTTTTTGTCAAAAAGCGGTTTGTTTTTGCCTGTACGAGAGAATGCGTGTTCGATTTCCGTCTATTCGCCGTCAGATTCGCCGTCAGAAATTTCTTTGAACTTTGCAGTGTTTTCAGGCGTTTCCGCCGTTTTTATTCCATGTGATTTTTGTCTGTTCGCCGTCAGAATTGTGGTCAGGCGGGGGCCGGAGGGCTGAAATGCCGGGGGTTGGGCGATTTTGGTAATAAAGTACGTTACTTTATTATTTTGCGGGAACTGGTCTGTGGGCGGTTGGCGCGGCCGGGAGATTGCGGAGGCCGCAGGAGCGGGACGGGGCCTGCGGTGATGGATCGGCCGGCGTTTTCGGTCTGTTTCGGTGGAAGGGAGTCGTGTTCGCGGATGGAACTGTATCGGCACAATCAAACTGCATATGAAGCGGCTTCTGCGATGCTGGAGGAAACCGGAAAAGCGGCGGTGATTCACCCGACGGGAACCGGAAAGTCATTTATCGGCTTTCAGCTGTGCGCGGATCACCCGGATGATAAGGTGTGCTGGCTGTCCCCTTCGGCGTACATCTTTCAGACGCAGGCGGAAAACTGGCAAAAGGCCGGCGGGGCGATGCCGGAAAATGTCCGCTTTCTCCCCTACGCGAAGCTGATGCGGGTGGAGGAGCGGGTGCTTGCGGCGACTCGGCCCGACTTTATTGTGCTGGACGAGTTCCACCGCTGCGGCGCTGCGTTCTGGGGACAGGGTGTTATGCGGCTGCTCGCGCAGTTTCCCAAGGCCAGGCTTCTGGGGCTGACCGCCACAAACATCCGCTACCTGGACAGCCAGCGGGATATGGCGGATGAGCTGTTTGACGGAAATATCGCGTCGGAAATCACGCTGGGGGATGCGGTTGTGCGGGGCATTTTAAATCCGCCGAAGTATGTGCTGTCGGTCTATTCCTACCAGAAGGATATTGCAAAGCTTGAGGCGCGGATTCGCCGAACAAAGAACCGGGCGGTGCGGGACGCGGCGGAGGCGTATCTGGACGCACTGCGCCGGGCTCTGGAGATGGCGGACGGACTGGATGTTATTTTTGAGAAACATATGCCGGATCAGGCCGGAAAGTATATCGTGTTCTGCGCGAATGCGGAGCACATGCGGGAGATGATGGCGCTTGCGGCGGAGTGGTTCGGGAGAATTGACCGCTGTCCCCATATTTACTCGGTTTACGCCTCCGACCCGTCGGCCAGCCGGTCCTTTGCGGATTTTAAAGAGGACGATGACGGATCGCACCTGAAGCTTCTCTACTGCATCGACGCGCTGAACGAGGGGATTCACCTGGAGGACATCGACGGCGTGATTCTGCTGCGGCCCACGGTGTCGCCGATCGTG
>CATJJD010000196.1 GCA_949740385.1 uncultured Lachnospiraceae bacterium | reverse complement strand
GGGCTGTTCCAGCCTGACCTCAAAAGGAAAACCGCCGACCCGGAGGGACTGGCGCAGGAAAACATTGATTGCGGTAGTCAGGTTCATACCCAACTCGCCGTAAAGCGTTTCACACTGTTTTTTGATGTCGCTGTCCATACGGACGCTGAAATTTGTTGTGCTTGCCATAGTATCAACCCCTTTCGCATTTCATTATACTTATAATATATGTAATTTGCAATGCAAAATCAACTCAACAGACGTAAAATCCACAAAAATTTAAGGCGCACAACTGGAATTTACAATTATTTCTTCTATTACTTTTTCAAACTGCTTTTTCAAACTACTATTCTGATATCATTGTCCATTCCCCATAATTGTGCTATACTTCCATAAAAAGACCATTCAGACTTAAGGAGCATCACCATGAGAAAAGTAGACTTTGCAAACGGCTCCATCTTAAATAATATCACATGGACCGCGCTGCCGATGCTGGCGGCGCAGCTGATCAGCCTTCTGTACAGCATTGTGGACCGCATTTACATAGGAAGAATCGAGGGCCTCGGCACAAAGGCGCTGGGCGCTATCGGCCTCTGTTTTCCCATCATCATCTTAATCGGGGCATTCACCAACATGTTCGGGCTTGGGGGCGCGCCCCTGTTCTCCATCGAGCTTGGGAAAAACGACCGGAAAAAGGCCTGCGACGTGCTGAACACCGCCTTTCGTCTGGAAATCATCGCGGGGGCCCTCCTCATCCTCCTCTGCGAACCCCTTGCGCCCCTGATTTTGTCCCTGTTCGGCGCGTCGGCAAAGGAGCTTACTTTCTCCGTGCCCTACATCCGAATCTATCTGGCCGGGACGATTCCCGCAATGATCGCCACCGGGATGAACCCCTACATCAACGCCAGCGGCTATTCCACCGTCGGCATGAAATCCGTGCTGGTCGGAGCCGTGTCCAACATCCTGCTGGACCCGGTCTTTATTTTCACACTGGGCCTCGGGGTAAACGGCGCAGCCGTTGCGACAGTAATCTCGCAGCTTCTGTCCATGCTGTTTGTCCTCAAGTTTCTGTTCGGCGCAAAAAACGAGTTTCCGATCTCTTTCCGCCGGCCATTTTCGCTGCCCCACACAAAGGAAATTGTAAGCCTCGGGCTCTCGTCCTTCGTGATGCAGTGCACCAACTCCCTGGTGTCCGTCGTCTGCAACCGGGTGCTGATGACAACCGGCGGCGCGCTCTACGTGTCCGTCATGACGATTGTCTCTTCCGTAAGGCAGATTCTGGACACCCCCATCATGGCAATCGCGGAAGGGGCGTCCCCGGCGATCTCCTACAACTACGGAGCCGGCCGGCCGAAGCGGGTGCTGGAAGCCATCCGCCTCATGGCGGTAACCGCAATCGCCTACACCTGTCTTATGTGGCTGCTGATCGAGCGGTTTCCACTGGCTCTGATCCGGATTTTCAGCGACGACGACGCCTTACAGCAGCTGGCGCTGCGCCCCTTGCACCTGTACTTTTTCGCCTTCGTCTTTCAGGCCTTACAGTACAGCGGGCAGACCGTCTACAAGGCTCTGAACCGAAAAAAACAGGCTATCTTTTTCAGCCTGTTTCGAAAAGTCGTCATGGTAGTCCCCCTGACATTTCTGCTTCCGTATGTTTTTCATATGGGAACCGACGGCGTATTTATCGCAGAGCCGGTCTCCAACGTGATCGGCGGAATCTCCTGCTTTGCGACAATGCTTGTGACGATTATCCCGGAGCTGAAAAGTGGCATAAAAAAGGGGAGTGACGGCTGAGCCGTCACTTCCCACAGGGCTTTCCGCTCCCCTTCACCCCGCAGGAAAACCCGGACCCGATGGCCCCCGTCGGGCAGACCGATCTGCACTTCCCGCAGCGGATGCACTCTCCGCTTCCAATATCCGCCGTGACGGCCACCGCCATGGGGCAGGCCCTCTCACAGGCCTTACAGTCGATGCATAAGCCCTTATCCAGCCGCATCTGATAAAAGCTGAAGCGGTTGAACAGTGCGTAAAACGCCCCGAGGGGGCAGAGATACCGGCAGAAGGGCCGGCTGATCAGGACCGAGGCAGCCACAATCACGAGAAGCACAAGCGCTTTCCACTGAAACAGCGCGCCCGCCAGCTTCTGCAGCGACGGATTCATGAGAAGCAGCGGAATACCGCCCCCGAGCGTTCCGGCGGGACATATGTACTTGCAGAAATAAGGCGGTCTGACGCCGGTGTCCGTGGCGGCAAAAAGCGGCAGGCCGACCACAAAAACGAGCAGAATTCCGTACTTCACATACCGGGCAGGCCGGTCCAGCTTTTTGGGCACCTTAAGCTTTGGTGAAGGAATCTTGTGCAGCAGATCCTGCACAAGCCCAAAGGGACAGAGAAGTCCGCACACCAGCCGTCCCAGCACAACGCCGAACAGCATCATAAGCCCCAGCACATAGAATGGGAAATGGCTGTTTACGCCACCGAGCACCGCCTGCAGGGAGCCGATGGGACAGGCCCCGAGAGCCCCCGGGCAGGAATAGCAGTTTAACACCGGAACACACACCGCCTTGGACTTTCCGGTAAAAATCTTTCCCCTGGCAAAGCCCGCCGCGTAGCCGTTCACAAGAACCGCGAACAAAAGCTGTATTTTCCGCTGAAAGGAGATGCCGGCCCCCTTCTTATTCTTCATCCGATCCCGATGCACTCGAGACATATTCTCACCGCCTTCTGAAAAACCTCAAGATGCTCCCCCTTCGCCGCGCCCGCCGCCGCAAAAACAATGGCAAGCACAAGGATGCCGTAACGGAGACAAAAAACCGCCTTACTCCGCAAGACTGATCTCCTCCTTCCCGCAGGCCAGAAGCGCCTCGTTAACCTTTTCCAGATAGAAGCCGGAGAAGTCGCTGAGGCCGCCGCCCTCTACCACATCCCCCACAACATTGCCCTCCGCGTCCAGAAAGAGCGTGGTCGGCACGGCGAGAATGGTCTCCAGCATCTTTTCGAAATCACCGTCCCCCTTCGTGAGGGTGACGCCCTCAAAGCCCGCCTGCTCCAGAAGCGTCCTGGCATCCTCCGCCTCATACTCCGCGTCCACACAGATCGTGATCAGCTGTACATTTTCCGGCAGTACTGCGGCAAACTCCGCAAGATCCGGCATCTCCTTAATACACGGGCTGCAGAACGTCCCCCAGAAATTGACCATCGTAAGATCAAACGCCGCAAGATCCTCCTGTGTGAAGGTTCCGCCGTCTAACGTCTCCGCCGAAAATGAGAAAAGCCCCGGTTTGCTGTCCTTCGTCTGCGTCTCACTGTTTTGCTCTGTCTTTGACTGATCCTGTTCGGCCTTTGGCGCGGCGCCGTTTCCGCAGCCCGCCGCAAGCAGTCCCGCAAGGCATATGAGGCAGAGTCCCGCCGCAGTTTTTCTGTTTTTCATAAATACATTACCTCCCAATTTCCTAATCTTTTTTATTACAATTTCTCCCTTCGCCCTCTGTGAAGAGCCCCGGGCGGACAGTCCCCCTCCTCGAGAATAAGAGCCACCGGCTCCCCCTCCAGGGAGTCCACGTATATCGCACCCTTCGCGTAGGGCGGGTAAGGGTACTGATACCGGTGAAACCGCCCGTCTCTGCTTCTCTCCATGCAGCCGATCAGCCGGTCCACCATGGACTTCCCGAACAAAACGTCATGGTGGGACGTCAGGTAGCGGGAAAATCCAAGCTCCTTCACCCGAAAAAGCGTAGCAAGCTGCACCTCCGGCGGCATATGGCTGAAAAAATTCATACACATCACAGGGGTTAAGGCGTCGCCGGACAAAAGCAGCGAAAGGGACTCGATCAGAATGCCCGCAGAGCCCGCAGAGTGCCCCGGAAGGGGAACAACCTGACAGACCCTGTCCCCCAGGTCAAACGCCTCAAAGGAGAGGGGGCGCATACACCGCCACTCCCGGGGCGGCGCAGTCCCCGCCCCGGCACGAAGAAGCCTGGCCTTCCTGCCCTTTTTTGCCGCGCTTTCTGCAATGTCCCTCTGCCATCCCGCAAGCAGCTTCGTCTCGTAGCGCTCCAGTATCCGAAAGTCCGCCTCCGAAAGATATACCTCATCGAACTGAAAGCTCCCGCCCACATGGTCAAAATGCCCGTGGCTTGCGATCACAAGAAGCGGCAGCCTCGTAACCTCCTCCACCGCCCCCCGCAGATCCTCCACGCCGCAGCAGGTGTCGAACAAAAGCGCCCGCTCCTTTCCCACCACAAGATTCGCGCAGCAGCCGCCCACATCCCGCAGGACGTACACGCCCTCCATCACTCTGATTACTTCCATATTCCGCTCTCTTTCACCCGCATAATCCGACCTGCCGGCCGCTCTGGCCGGGTGTCTCTGTCATTTTATCATTTTCCCGCAGACAGCACAACCTTCGCTACCCGCTTTTTTGTACCGGCAGCACAACCCGGAATATATTTTTTCCTCTGGCGCTCTCCACCCGGATTTTCCCGTGGTGCTTCTCCACGATGGACGCCGCGATGGACAGCCCGAGTCCCAGATGCTCCGACGCCCCCTCTCTGGCCTCGTCCCGTCTGTAAAAACGCTCAAACAGCTTGTCCCTCGCATCCGCCGGAATCGGCTCCCCGGTGTTTGCCACACTCAGAAAAAATTTCCGCGAGCGGATGCCCGCAACAATTTCGATAATCCCCTTCTCCGGCGTGTAGCTGATAGCGTTGTCTAAAAGGATCGTCATCACGCTCTGAAGCTGCTCCTCGTTTCCGAAAAACCAGATGGGCTCCTCCACCTGAATATCGATTGTGATCCCCTTCTCCCAGGCAACGCTCTCCATCGGATAGATCACCTGAAGGAGCGCCTCGTCCAGCCGGAATTTCTGATGCTTCTGCTCGATGTACTGAGCGTCCAGCCGCGCCATCGTCAGCATCCGGTTCACCAGGGAAACCATCCGCTCCGTCTCCATGCCGATGTACAAAAGGTGCTTGTTGGTCCCGATCTCGTCCGCCAGAAGCTCAATGTTTGTCCGGATCACGGTCAGAGGCGTCTTGAGCTCGTGGCTCACATTAGACATAAAACGCTTCTCGGACTGCATGGACTCCTCCACCGAGTGCACGATCCACCCCGTCAGAAACCGCACCGCGCTTGTCAGCAGCATGATCCCGAGAACAACCGCCGCAAGGCTCACCGCTGCCAGCTTAAGCTGCGCCCTGATCACCGGCTTTGTACTGATTAAAACAACACATCTGCCGTAGTGCTTCTTATACTTGCTGAAATGGGTAATTCCGGAGAAATCATCATCGTGCCGGAAGCCGTCCTCCTTAATCCGACCTGCGTACGCAAGAAGCTCCTCCTCTGACCTGCCGGGAAAACGGTTATTCTGTATCAGAACCGTGCCGTCGTCCCTCATCTGCACCACACAGTATTCAAGCCCCTCCAGGTTGAAGGCCTTATCCTCTCCCCCGGTCCGTATAAACCGGTTCCAGCCCGCCTGCTTGACCTCAAGGCGCACGTCGGAGCGCAGCTGCGCCAGTCCCTCCCTGTAGCTCGTCCAGTTAAAAATCGCGATGACGAGAAACCAGATGGCCCCCAGCATACTCACAAAAATAATGCTTATCTTCCTTTTCAGCTTCTTAATCATCTTCTTTCTTCTGCTCCATCCGGTAGCCGATTCCCCGCACCGCCTTAATTCCCACGTTCGCCCGCAGATACTTGAACTTTTTGCGCAGAAACGACACGTACACCTCAACATTGTTGTACTCCGCGTTGGACTCGTAGCCCCAGATCTTTGTGGCGATCCGGTCTCTGTCCAGCACCTGATTCTGATTCAGAAGAAAATACTCCAGAAGCTGCATCTCCTTTCCGGCGATTTTCATGGAGCTGCCGCTGTCACTGTTGCGGAGCTCGCAGGCCATGGTATCCAGCTCCAGATTGCCGGCCCGAAGGGACACGATCTCCTGTGCGCCCCGCCTGCGAACGATGGCCTGGATGCGCATCAGAAGCTCCCGCATCTCAAAGGGCTTCGTCACATAGTCGTCGGCCCCCAGCGAAAATCCTTCCAGCTTGTCCTCAAGCTCTGTCTTTGCGCTCAGTATGAGCACCGGCACCTCCTGCCCGTCCTTTCGGATGGCCGCCAGCACCTCTCTGCCGCTCATCCTCGGGAGCATAAGATCCAGAATTACTATATCATATATTCCGCTCACCGCATTCTCGTACCCTTCCTGCCCGTCGCCTGCGATGTCCACCGTGTACCCGGCCCTCGTCAGCGCCTCCGACAGTGTGTCCGCAAGGCGCGGCGAATCCTCCACCACTAAAATTCTCAAAATCCTCTCCCTTTATATCTCAATCGTTTACTATGGTTCTACCATTATAAACCAAAAATACCATTTTTCAAACATTTTCAATCTTTCTTCAAGAAATCTTCATTATCCTGTCAAAAGATTGGAGAATAAAATATGAATCATTTGAAAAAACTTGAGGCAGAGGCCATTTATATCATGCGGGAAGTAGCGGCGGAGTGCGAAAAGCCCGTGATGCTCTATTCAATCGGGAAAGACTCATCCGTCATGCTGCACCTGGCATTAAAGGCATTCTATCCGGAAAAGCCGCCTTTTCCGTTCCTTCATGTGAACACCACATGGAAATTTAAGGAAATGATTGCCTTCCGCGACCGGATCGCAGAAAAGCACGGTATTCAGATGCTGGAATACATCAATCAGGACGGACTTGCACAGGGAATCAACCCCTTCGACCACGGCTCGTCCTACACCGACATTATGAAGACCCAGGCGCTGAAGCAGGCTCTGGACCACTACGGCTTTACGGCGGCCTTCGGCGGCGGCAGAAGGGACGAGGAGAAGAGCCGGGCAAAGGAGCGCATTTTCTCCTTCCGTAACCCTTACCACGCCTGGGACCCGAAGAACCAGAGGCCGGAAATGTGGAAGCTCTACAACACCGAGATCAGCCGCGGGGAGAGCATCCGGGTTTTCCCGATTTCCAACTGGACCGAGAACGACATCTGGCAGTATATCAGGCAGGAACAGATCGAGATCGTGCCGCTGTACTTTGCCGCCGAGCGCCCGGTGGTGGAGCGGGACGGCAACCTGATTATGGTGGACGACGAGAGAATGCGGCTTAACGAAAACGAGACTCCCGTCATGAAAAAGGTCCGCTTCCGCACGCTGGGCTGCTACCCGCTGACCGGAGGCATGGAGTCGGACGCGGACACCCTCGACAAAATTATCGGGGAGACCTTAAGCGCCGTGTCGAGCGAGCGGACGAGCCGCATCATCGACAGTGACGGCGGCGCTGCCAGCATGGAAAAACGGAAACGGGAGGGCTATTTTTAATGCATACGCTGTTAAAATTTATCACCTGCGGCAGCGTGGACGACGGAAAATCCACGCTGATCGGACATATGCTCTACGACGCCAAGCTCCTGTTTGCGGATCAGGAGAAGGCACTTGAGCTGGACTCACAGCTGGGCTCCGCCGGCGGAAGCATCGACTACAGCCTGCTTCTGGACGGCCTGATGGCGGAGCGGGAGCAGGGAATTACCATCGACGTGGCCTACCGCTATTTCACGACGGACGCCCGCTCCTTCATCGTCGCAGATACGCCGGGGCATGAGGAGTACACCCGCAACATGGCCGTCGGGGCATCCTTTGCGGAGCTTGCGGTGATTCTCGCAGACGCCAGCAAGGGCATTCTCACCCAGACGCGCAGACACGCCAGAATCTGCGCCCTCATGGGAATCCGCCACTTTGTGTTTGCCGTAAACAAGATGGATCTGGTAAACTACTCCGAGGAGCGGTTCAACCGGCTGCGGAAGGACATCCGCATTCTGATGGCGGAGTTCGACTACGAGAGCGTCATGCTCATTCCGGTATCGGCCTCCTGCGGAGACAACATTATAAGAAAGTCAAAACGGATGCCGTGGTACGGGGGACAGCCCCTTTTGACCTACCTTGAAAACATCGACGTGGGCGCAAGACCCGAGGAGACCGGCTTTACCATGCCTGTTCAGAGGGTGTGCAGACCAAACCGCAGCTTCCGGGGCTTTCAGGGACAGATCGAGAGCGGAAGCATCGCGGTTTCCGACACGGTCACGGTGCTCCCGAGCGGGGAGCAGGCGAAGGTGCTCGGCATTCTTGACGGGGACGAGGCTGTGGAATCCGCTTCGGCGGGACACGCCGTAACCATCTCCCTCGGCACGGAGATCGACGTGTCCAGAGGCTGCGTGATCCATAAGGACAGCCGTCTTTACGTAAGCCGCTCCTTCCAGGGAATGCTTCTGTGGATGGACGGCGCCGGGCTTACAGCCCAGCGAAGCTATCTGCTCAAAACCGGCACCCAGAAACTTCCCTGCTCGCTGCTTCGCATCCGCCACAAGATCGACGTCAACACCGGACAGGAGCAGCCCGCAGAGAACGTGTACAAAAACGAGATCGCCTGCTGTGATTTCCGGACCGACACGGAGTTCGTGTTTGACACCTTCACCCACAATCAGGCGCTTGGGTCCTTTATCTTAATCGACCGCGTCACTCACATGACATGCGCCTGCGGCACCATCACCCGCAGTCTCTCCGGCGACAACCGGCTGACCTGGCAGAACACCGACATTACCCGCTCCTTCCGGGAGCAGCAGCTGGGGCAAAAGGCCTGCACCATCTGGTTTACCGGCCTCTCCGGCGCCGGAAAATCCACGCTGGCCAACGCGCTGGAAAAGCGGCTTGCTGAGAGAAACCGGCACACGATGCTCCTGGACGGCGACAATATCCGCATGGGATTAAACAGTAACCTTGGCTTCTCCGGGGCGGATCGCACGGAAAACATCCGGCGGGTGGCGGAGGTGGCAAAGCTGATGAACGACGCCGGCCTCATTGTACTGACCGCCTTTATCTCGCCGTTTCTGGCAGACCGGAGACGGGCGCGGGAAATTATCGGAGAAAACTTTATAGAAGTCTATGTGAACACGCCGCTGGACGAGTGCATCCGCCGGGACACCAAGGGGCTTTACGCCTCCGCAAGCTCCGGGGAAATCCCGGAATTCACCGGTTTTGGCAGCCCTTACGAGGTGCCGGAGCACCCGGACATCACGGTGGACACCGCAAAGGACATCGACTCCTGCGTGGACGATCAGCTGGAAGCGCTGCGTGAATATATCTGAAAGGATTTGTTATAATATAATGAAGACATTGTATTTACACATCGGCACACCAAAAACCGCCACATCCTCGATTCAGACGTTTTTAAGTCAGAACCGTAAGCTGCTGCAGGAGAAGAATTACTGCTTTCCGAAGCAGCAGCACCGGTTCCCCTACGTGGGAACCGGCAGAAACGCCCATTTTATGATCGACATCCAGTATCACGAGGACGGCTCAAGAAACCGGGAGCGGGAGGCCGAGATGCTGCGGGAGGGGATGGACTTCGTCAATGACTGCATGAAGCAGTACGACAACGTCATTCTCTCGGAGGAGAGTATTTTCCGGGCGGCCGTCTACACCAGACAGGAGGTGTTCCCTTACCTGAAAAAGGAAGCCGACGAGCACGGCTACCAGGTTAAGATTATCGTCTACCTCAGACGGCAGGACAAATTTCTTATATCCGACTGGAATCAGAGGGTCAAGCAGGTGAAGACGTCATACACCCTCACCATCGACGAGCACAGAAAACAGACTCAGAAAAAATACAATCTGGTTCTGGACTACGCAAAAAGGCTCGATAAGATCGCAGAGGTTTTCGGCCGCGAAAATATAATCGTCCGCCGATTTGAGCCGGGCAGCTGGGTAAACAACTCCATTATCGACGATTTTATGCACTGCATCGGCCTTGAGATGACGGAGGAGTTCCGGCTTCCGGACGTTATGGTCAATCCCGGGCTCTCGGAAAACAACGCCGAGATCAAGCGCATTATAAACGGCTGCCCCGTTTTGTCAAAGGAGGAGAACATCTACCTCAACCAGTTTCTGCGGGAGCTCTCTCCGGCGTCACTGGAGGCCAATCCGTGCAGCATGTTCTCCCCGGAGGACATAAGAGAGCTGCTCAGGACGTATGAGGAGGGGAATGCCCGTGTGGCAAAAGAGTATATCGGGGACGGCGCGCCGATGTTTTCCGACGAGATTGCGGATCTGCCCCGGTGGAACCGGGACAATCCCCACATGCTGGAGGACGTGATTCACTTTTTCTCCGCCGTGACCGTCGATCTGCACCGGGAAAACGAGAGTCTGCGGCAGGAGCTCGCACAGCTGACGGAGCGGATAAACGCAGAGCACCGCAGGCTGCAGGAATTCAGAGGCAAGGTCAACCATCCGATCCGAACGCTCTTTAACCGGTTTCGGAAAAAAGCCGGCGGGATCGCCGCAGCCCTGACGGCAGCACTCCTTCTCACCTCCTGCGGACAGCCTGGCAGCGGGGGAAGCGCCACCATCACAAACGTCTCCTACGACCCGACGAGAGAGTTCTACGCCGCCTACAACGAGCTTTTTAAAGACCACTGGCTGGAAAAGAGCGGCCAGGAGGTGACCATCATCCAGTCCCACGGCGGCTCCGGAAAGCAGGCCCTTGAGGTTGCCAACGGGCTTCCGGCGGACGTGGTGACACTTGCGCTGGAGTCGGATGTGGACGCCGTAAAGGATGCGGGGCTGATCGACGAGGGCTACACCAAAGAATTTCCGGGGGCCAGCTCCCCCTATACATCCTGCATCGTCTTTCTCGTCCGCAGCGGAAATCCGAAAAATATTCTCGACTGGGACGATCTTCTTAAGGATGATGTGGGCATTATAACCCCAAACCCGAAGACCTCCGGCGGCGCCCGCTGGAACTATCTGGCGGCCTGGTACTATTTTGAAAAGCAGGGACTTGACGAGGCGGCTGTCACCGCGAATATGAAGACGATTTTTGAGCACGTCCTGGTTCTGGATTCCGGAGCCAGAGGCTCCACCACCTCCTTCGTGGAGAACGGGCAGGGCGACGTGCTGCTCGCCTGGGAGAACGAGGCCTTTCTCTCTCTCGAGCAGCATCCGGGAGATTACGAGATCGTCGTGCCCAGCGTCTCCATCCTCTGTCAGCCCACCGTTGCGGTGGTGGACAGAAATGCCGAAAAGAACGGCACCGCAGAGATCTGCACGGAATATCTGAACTATTTGTATTCCGACGAAGCCCAGCGACTCGAGGCCTCCATGTACTACCGCCCTTCCAGCGAGGCGATCACTGAGGAATTTGTCTACGAGGGAAGCGGCAGCACCATAACCGAGCTGCCCGAAGATCACCGGTGGCTCATTTCGGATATTGACCTTGCAGACATCTCCCATTTCGGCGGCTGGGATGCGGCGACGGAAAAGCATTTTTCCAGCGGGGGAATTTTTGACTCGATTTTTGAGGAATAAAAAAGGGGCGACGATACATGAATAACAGCAACAATAAGAAAAAGAGTTATGTAATTCCCGGCTTTCGATTATCCTTCGGAATTGTCACCGGTTTTCTGGGGCTTTTCGTCGTAATCCCCCTCTGCGTGCTGGCCCTCTACTCGCTGGAGCTGTCCTTCGACGAATTTATCGCAAACGTGACAAGCCCGCGGGTTTTTGCCAGCTACCGGACAAGCATCTCCACGGCCTTTACAGCGTCTCTCGTCAACGCCGTCATGGGACTTATGATCGCCTGGGTGCTTGTCCGCTACCGGTTCCCCGGAAAACGTCTGATGGACGGCATGATCGAGCTGCCCTTTGCGCTGCCCACGGCGGTCGCAGGCATCGCTCTGACACACCTGACGGTGACGGAGGGCTGGATTGGCCGGATCTTTGCGAAGTTCGGCGTTTCGGTGGCCTACACGCGAATCGGCATTACCATCGCGCTCATATTCATCGGAATCCCCTTCGTGGTCCGAAGCGTTCAGCCGGTTCTCGAGAAGCTGGAGCCGGAGTTTGAGGAGGCCGCAGCAACCCTTGGCGCGTCCCCGGCCTACACGTTTTTTCATGTAATACTGCCGGAGATCTTCCCGTCGCTCTTTGCCGGCTTCTCCATGGCCTTTGCCCGGTGTATCGGCGAGTACGGGAGCGTGGTGTTTATTGCGGGCAACACCCCCTACGAGACGGAGATCACGCCGCTGATTATTATGGCAAAACTGCAGGAATTCGATTATGCCAGCGCGACGAGCATCGCGCTTGTTATGCTTTTACTGTCCTTTTTCATTCTGTTTGTCAACGCGATTGTACAGATCCGCGCCGCAAAGCTCACCTGAAACAGGACAGCCAGTAAGGAGAAAACAATGAAAATACGAAATGACAGCGGCCCCGTCAAGTGGGTTTTAATCGGAATAAGCGCTCTGTTTTTGTTTGTCATGCTCATCCTGCCCCTCGTGTACGTGGTGTTCACGGCGCTCAGAGACGGGCTTGACAGCTACGCAAAAGCAGTCACGGACCCCTACGCCTTAAAGGCCATCGGGCTGACCGTAAAGGTCACAGTCATAACCGTCCTCGTAAACTCCGCCTTCGGGCTTTTCGCCGCATGGCTTTTAACCCGCTACAGCTTCCGAGGCAAGGGCGTTCTTGCCGCCTTAACGGACCTTCCGCTCTCCATCTCGCCGATTATCGCAGGCCTTGTCTTTCTTCTGATGTTCGGAAGACAGAGCTTTCTCTACCCGTTTCTGGATGCAAACAACATCCGGATTGTCTTTGCGCAGCCGGGCATCGTTCTGGCCACCATCTTTGTGACGCTGCCCTTCATCTCAAGGGAGCTGATCCCGGTGTTAAACGCCGTTGGGACCGAGGAGGAGGAGGCCGCCGCGCTGATGGGGGCAAAGGGTTTTTATATTTTCACCCAGATTACGTTCCCCCATATCCGGTGGGCGTTTTTCTACGGCGTTGTGCTGTGCGCGGCGCGGGCCATGGGAGAATTCGGCGCAGTGAGCGTGCTCTCCGGC
Source organism: uncultured Lachnospiraceae bacterium (assembly GCA_949740385.1). Lineage (GTDB taxonomy): Bacteria > Bacillota > Clostridia > Lachnospirales > Lachnospiraceae > Roseburia. The sequence goes on along the minus strand of CATJJD010000196.1, from coordinate 7,854 downwards.
CACCTGAACGGCCTCACCAACACGATGCCGCTCTATATCGAACTGCTGTACCAGGGCTTTGACTTCACCGGGGCATTTGCCATGTCCTCCATTCTGATCGTCATGGCCGTGCTGATTCTCATACTTCGCAACATACTGGAGTACCGAGGAAAAAAAGAACTGGAAATTTAGGAGGAACTGTCATGTCAGGACAGGCAGATACGTATGTCGAACTGAAGCATATCAACAAAAATTTTAAGAACTTTGTGGCGGGGGACGACATTACCTTCGCCGTGGAAAAAGGAAAGCTCGTAGGGCTTCTCGGCCCCAGCGGCAGCGGGAAAACTACAATACTCCGCATCCTGGCCGGGCTTGAGCCGGCGGATTCGGGCGAGATATTCATCGCAGGGCGGGAAGTGAGCCATGTTCCGGCAAGCCGGCGGGGCATCGGGTTCGTCTTTCAGAATTACGCCCTGTTCCGCTACAGGAACGTGTTTGACAACATCGCATTCGGTCTGAAGGTCAACCACTGGAAAAAGCAGGACATCCGGGACCGGGTGAATGAGCTGATGGAGCTGGTGGGCCTCACCGGCCTTGAGGACCGCTACCCGAAGCAGCTCTCCGGCGGCCAGCGGCAGCGTGTCGCCTTCGCCAGAGCCCTTGCGGTGGAGCCGCAGCTTCTGCTTCTGGACGAGCCCTTTGCGGCCATCGACGCCAAGGTGCGAAAGGAGCTTCGTTTGTGGCTGCGGGAGCTTATAAGCCGGGTCGGCATCACAAGCATCTTTGTCACCCACGACCAGGAGGAGGCGGTGGAGATGGCCGACGAGATTATTATTATCAACCGGGGAAAAATTGAGCAGATCGGCACGCCTGCCGAGGTGTACGAAAATCCCCGGACACCGTTCGTTCAGGACTTTCTTTCCTGATTCCTTCATGAAAATGAAAACAGAAACGAATAAAAACAGAAGAGCAGCAGGCTCCGGCATTTGCCGGAGCCTGCTGCTTTCTGTCTCAGAGATTTCCTCTCAGATAAATTCTATCGGTCCCACTCAAAGCCGTCCCAGACGAGCTTTCCCGTGTACTCCCTGAGCGTCTCCTCACCGTCCAGGACGCGGATTGCGCCTGCGGCCATGGCCTCCATCTCAAATTCGCCCGGGTAAGCCGTAATCGGCGCAATGTAGGAGCAGGCCTCGGTGATCTGCGCCACGAGATCCGCGCTGTGCACCATGCCGCCGCCCAGGAGAATCCCGTCCACTCTGCCATGAAGCACGGACGCCATGGCGCCGATGCACTTTTCAATCTGGTAGATCATGGCGTTCCAGAGCATTTCGGCATATTTGTCGCCCTCCTTCGCCCGGTTCGTAAGCTCAATGGCGTCGGAAATTCCCACATGGCTGACAAAGCCGCCGGTCTTTGTGAGAAGCTTCTTTACATCCTTCGTCGTCAGATTTTCCCGGTCCATGTAATCGAGAAGATCCGCCACCGATATGCCGCCGCAGCGGGTCGGAGCCATCGGCCCGTCTCCCCCCACGATGTCGTAGCCGTCCACCATCCGGCCGCCTCTGTGGGCGGACACGGAAACACCGCCACCGATATGGCAGACGATAAAGCTGCAGTCCTCGTAGCGCTTCTTCAGCACATCTCTGCTGTGACGGATGGCCGTCTCCTTTAAGTTCAGCGCGTGCAGATGAATCATGCGGTTCACGCCTTTAATTCCGGTGATTCTCGCAATGTCCTGCATCTCGTCCACGTCCGGCGGGTTGACCACCATCGCCTTTGCGCCGTACTTTGCCGCAAACTCCGCGGCCAGCTGAGGCCCCAGCGTTGCCGGGTGAATGACGCCGTTGGCGCAGGTTCTCGCGTGCTCCAGCACCAGGTCCGAGACGGCGTATGTGCCGCCCTCCATGGCCAGAAGACCGCCGCCTCTGCCCACAAACACGTCCACATCCTCCAGCGAAACCCCCGCCTCGTCCAAAAGCGCAAGAATCATATCCCTGCGGTACGGAAGCTGATCCGACGGCATCGGAAATTTGTCCAGCTCCCCCGCGTCGTGGGATACATTTTTCGAGAACAGGCACTCCTCCCCCAAAAACAGGGCGATCTTCGTGGATGTAGAGCCCGGATTGATCGTAAATACCTTATATTTTCCCATGTCAGCTTATCTCCTTACTGTCTGCTGCCCGCCGCTCTCGCCGCACTGATTACGATGTTGCCTTTGATCTCGGAGACAGGCGCCCCTCTCGAGCAGTCGCACACCACCTTGTTGAAGCCCTGGAGCATCGGCCCGTAGGCATCCGCGTGGCCGAACTGCTGAATCAGCTTAACGCCCACATTGCCCACATTCAGATCCGGCCAGATCACCACGTTGGCCCTGCCGGCCACGCGGCTCTCCCGCTTCACCTTCTTTGCCGCCACCGCCGGAGAGATGGCCGCGTCAAACTGGAACTCGCCGTCAATGGCAAGGTCCGGTCTCTGCTCGTTTGCGATCTTCACCGCCTCCGTAACCTTGTCGATCAGCTCGCCCTTGCCGCTGCCAAGGGTGGAGTAGCTGACCATGGCGCAGCGCGGCTCCCAGTCCAGAAGAGCGGACACCGTATCGCAGGCGGATATTGCAATGCTTGCAAGCTGCTCCGCGTTCGGGTTCGTGCACACGGCGCTGTCGCCCACCGCAAGGAGGGTTCCCTCGCTGCCCTCAAAGCCCGGAATGTCGCACAGTCCGATGCTTGAGATGGTGCTTATGCCTTCCTTCAGGCCGATGATCATCTGACCCGCAAGAAGCACATCCCCGGTTGTGTTGTCGATTCCCGCGAAGGTAACGTCCGCCTCGCCGACAGCCTGCATGGCCATGGCATAGTACAGCGGGTCCTCCATGCGGCGGGAGAGCGCCTTTTCCTTCAGTCTCGTCTCCGGTAGCGCCACATACTTCTCAATGACGCTCTGCTTATACGTCTCCTCGTGAATATCGACGATCACAAACACGCTCTCGTCGTATCCTCTCTCTGCAATCGCAGCCTTAAGCTCATTTTCATTTCCCACAAGAACCGGGATTATGTACCCTTCCTGTCCGGTCTCAAAGGCTGCCTGCATCATTTTCTCATTCATAGCCTCGGGGAAAGCGACCCTGCGGGGATCCTCCTTCGCCTTCGCATAAATCTGATCCAGTACGCTCATCCTACATCTCCTCTTCGATCAGGTCGATCAGATCCCCTATGGTTGCGCATGCGCTTGCGTCTGCCAGCATAAGCACCGCATCCAGCTCGTTCTCAATCTCGGACACAAGCGCCACCATCTGTACGGACGCTCCGCCCAGGTCATCCTTGAAGGAAGTCTCCGTCGTCAGATCCGCAGCGTCCTTCTTAAAGGAAGCCGCCACCATCTCCAGTACCTTTGCCTCTAATTCTGCTCTTTCCATAATTGTTTCTCCTTTATATATAAATTATTTTACGATATTCTCTGTCCGTCTTACTCGTCCAGATCAAACACCACCGTCTTAAAGCCGCCCTCCCGCTCAAAAATGGAGGCGTGGCAGTCCACCGGAAGCTTTGCGGTAAGCTCCGCCCGGTTCTTCTTGCTGATGCCGCGGATCACCGCGTTTAAGCGGGTGCCCTCCTCCAGCTCAACCTCTCCGTATGCGTACTTGCCCAGCTTTTTGTACTCCGGCTTGGAGGAAAGGGCCGCCGGAAGAACGATGGAGTGAACCTTTGCCTTACCGCTGATCTCATACCACTCGGTCTCGTAATTGCCGCACTTGTTGCAGGCATAGACCGGCGGGAACTCCACGTTGCCGCATGCACTGCACTTTCTGCCCATCATTTTGCCCTCGTCCAGGCTCTCATAAAACTTCTGCACAACCTTCTCTAATTTAATGCTCACGATGCGTCCCTCCTATTTGTCCAAAGTCCGAATCAAAACTGCTGCAACATTCTGCGCGCCGCCGTAGCCCCGGAGCATGGTTGTCTTCGGAAGCTTCTTAACCTGATGCTCGCCGCACTCGCCCCACATCTGCCTGCAGGCCTCGTACATATCCGCAAGACCGGATGCCGCGTGGGCGTGTCCGAAGGATGTGCGGCCGCCGTTGGTGTTGATCGGCTTATCGCCGTCCCATGCGGTGCGTCCCTCGCAGATGTATTTCCAGCCCTCGCCGTAAGGCAGATAGCCCGCGATCTCGGCGGAGATCAGATGGGAGGTGATGATAAAGTCGTTGGCGTAGAACAGATCCAGATCGTCCCCGGTAAGCCCGGTCGCCTCGTATGCCTGCCGCACGGCCTCCTCCGTCGCCCGAACCTCAAAATGCGGTGTGGTTGCCTCGCAGGCAGCGCTTCCGATGGCGAGCACCTCGATCGGCTTATGCTTCAGGTTCTTTGCGATGCGCCCGATCTCCTCGGTGGCGCAGACGATGCAGGCCGCGGCGCCGTCGCACTTTAACTCCACGCCGCCCGCCCGAAGGAAATCGCCCATACGCGGGTTGAACGGGGAATTCATGTACTCGTCCAATGTCATTCCCTGCTCCTTCGCCAGCTCCTCGTAGGTCTTTCTCTCGATGGCAAGCGGGTTCACCGACGCGTTGCGGCGGTTGTTGATGCACATCCAGTTGATCGTGTCGTTCATCTGCTCCGCCGTGATGCCTCTCGTTCTCACATACCACTCGGCCGCGTCGTCGTAGATCAGCTCCTGCCCCGCCATCAGGCTTCTCGTGTAGGTTCTGTCGTACAGCCAGGAGGTTGTTCTAAGGAACTTGTCCATCGTCATCTTGTCCCTCTTATACGGATGCTTCGGCGTCTCGATGTTGTCCGCCGGAGAAGGAGTGCTATCGCCGAACTCCACCGCGCCGGTCAGCACGCAGTTGTACTTGCCGGAAGCCACCGCGTTCACCGCCTGCTCAATGGCCAGATAGCCGGTGCAGCACGCCTCCGAGTGATGGATCGATCCCTTCCCCTTCATGCCGAACCAGTTTGCGATCTGCACGTTCGGGGTGAGGTAGTTAGAACCGTTCAAAGGGCTTGCCTGTCCGTGAAAATAGAAGTCCACATCCCGCGGATTCACTCCCGCGTCCTCCATTGCAGTCAGTGCGGCATATCCGAACATCTCGCCCTCGGTGAGGCCGTCCGTCTCCGGGTTGTCCACCGTATACATAAACGGCGTACATCCCACTCCGATGATGGATACGCTTCTGCTATACTTTCCTAAAGCACTCATTGATACCCTCCTTAATATAATGTTTTACCTTTACTTTTGTACTATTATTATATATAATTGAACTGCTTAATTCATCGTATTTTTAAACAATATCACAGGAAATACCGGACACATTTTTGTGCGGACGCACAACCGGAAAAAGCGGAGGAAATTTTATGGAATACCGACAGCTGCTCACAGATCTTGCGAAGAAGGGCTTTACCCCGCAGATCTACGGAAACCCTGCAAACCGGCCGGATCTTCTAAAGGTCCGCATGCTAAAGAGCGGGCTGCCCCACTACGACGCCTCCACCCTCTACCTGTGCAGCTGCGCCGACCTGCCGGAGCCCGCCTGCCGCGGGGAATTCATACTGTTCTGCTACGGCGAGGCCGAAGATTTCTCTCCCTATGCCGACAGCACCTTCACCGTATGCCACTTTGCCGGGTGCCAGTCTCCCGCGGAGCTGTTCAACGCCTCTATGGACCTTCTGATGGAGCTGCCGGACATTGTCACCGGGATGCACATACTCGTCAACGCCCTCTTCTCGGGGCGGGGACTGCAGTATCTGGTGGACTCCGCCACCCAGATTCTCGGAAACCCCGTCTATGTTGTGGATCTGCAGAACAAGTATCTGGCGATCTCGGCGGGCATCATCCCGCCCAACGATTTTCTCCGGGCGGAGAACGAGACGGGCTACGTCAGCGAGGAGAGCTTTCTTGCCATCCGAAGAAACCGGCTGGACGAAAAGATCCGCGCCTGCGGCAGCGCCGTCTACTTTTACAGCTCCGTCGCAGGACAGGGCATGCTGGTGGACGCTCTGACCATCCAGGACATTGAGGTGGGGCACATTATGATGATGGAAACGCAGCAGCCCTTCCGGGAGTTCGACGCCGACTTTCTCCACCGGGTCGGCATGCTCATCTCCATGGAGCTGCAGAAGGACAGTGCCTACACCCACAACAGGGGCGTCATCTACTCGTATTTTCTGAGCGACCTGATCAAGGACAGCAGAAGAAACGCAAAGGACGCAAAAAAGCGCATGAAAACACTGGGACGCCGTCTCCACGACACCTTCTACGTGCTGGCCATCCCGCCCTGCGGACACAGCACCTCGGAGCTTAAGCTGGAGCTGATCCTGGAACAGCTCAGAGACCTCTTTGTGGGAAGCATCTACGTCATTTACGAGGACACCATCGTGTTTTTGATCAGCAAGCCTCTAAAGGAGGGGCTGTCCGACTACGAGCTTTCAGGCCTTGAAAACTACCTGTCGGTGAACCGCCTGAAGGCCGGCATCAGCAACTTCTTTTTAAAGCTGGAGGACACCTCCCGGGCCTGGCGGCAGGCGGTGGACAGCGTGCACCTGGGGCTTAAGCTGCAGGATGAAGCCTGCATCTATTTCTACCGGGATTACTATCTCTACCAGCTGCTGGAGCACTACGAGAAGGAGGACCCGCAGCTTCGGTTTCTCATTCATCCCGGGCTGATGCGGCTGTACCTGTACGACAGCAGGCACAACACCGATTTCATCGACACGCTGATCGCGTATCTGGAATCCCCCGGCCGCCCGGCCCTGGTGGCGCAAAGCCTCCACATCCACAAAAACACCCTGCTCTACCGCATGGGCAAAATCAGAGAAATTACCGCATGCGAGTTCGTGCGGGGTGAAGATTTTATGAACTTTAATCTGTCAATCCGGATTATGAAATATATGCGGATGATCTAGCGCTCGCCCACATGGAGATACTTCTCCTTAAGCTCCTTCAGGTTCTCCACCCTGCGCTGGGTCATCGCCCCGTGCTTGATCTCGTTGGAGTGCTCCAGCTTTCCGCCGTAGCGCATGCGGGAGCGATTCTGCTCCTTCTCGGAGAATGTGTAGCACGCCTTACCGTCCGTGATCTCGATCTTTCCCTCGATGCCGCAGATGCAGCACTCCACCTTATCGCTTCCCGGGAACACCTCAAACACGCTCTGGTGGCATACCGGACATGCGCCCTCCTCCTCACCGCGCCATTTTGTTTTTTCCGCCTCGTCTTCCGCTGCAAGGGCTGCGATGATGTTGTCTGCCATCCGCCCCATCCGCTCCATCTGCTTCGGGTTGCCTAAAACATGCTCCACCTCCATTGCGCCGTAGTACACATGGGCGTCGATCACATTCACGCCTGAGGACATCATGCACTCGTACATGATCGGCTTTGTCATAACGGTCCAGTTTTTCGTCATGGCGCCGCCCACGCCGAGGATGCAGCCGATGCGTGTCTTAAACGCGCGCTCGTCCGGAAGCTCCGCTCCGGTCTTTCCGGCAGCCTTTCTCTCGTCATACGCCTCCTTTAAGAACGAGACATCGTGAGACGGCCCCATGCGGTCGCAGAAGTTCTTAAAGGTGCCGCTCGGGGAAGTCTCGTACACCGGAGAGCCCACAATCACCGCGTCCGCCGAGTACCAGGCCTCCTCCAAAATGTGCAGATCATCCTTAAAAATACAGCTTCCGTTGTTTCGGCCGGACATAATTCCCCCCACGCACGCGCAGCAGCCCGTGCAAGGCTTAATCTCAAGGTCGTCCGGCCGGATAAAGGCAATCTCGTGCCCCGCCGCCTCGCATTTCAGCAGAATGTCCTTGATCATCACATCCGTGTTGGACATCTTTCGTCCCCATGAAAAACCGACTACTTTACCCATCTTGTTTCCTCCGTTTCTTTTAT